>CAZUWC010000103.1:0-6729 GCA_964623935.1 uncultured Halobacteriales archaeon | reverse complement strand
ATCACCGGCGCCGGATGTCGAAGCTCTTCGAGTCGGGCGTCAGTTCGCGCAGCAGTTCCTTCATCTTCTCCTCGTCGATCTTCCCCTGGATGCGCCCGCTCTGGGCCAGGGCGACGATCTGCTGTTCGACCTTCTCGCCGACCTGGGGTTTGGACATCTTGACCGTGTTGAGGCGCTTGCGCGCCCCGTCGGTCAGGTGCTGGCGGAGGATGGCCTTCTTCTGTGCCTCGGCCTGCTGGCGCTGGGCCTCCATGGCCTCCTCGTCGCCCCCGCCGGCCTGGTCCTGTAACTGCTCCATCTTTTTCTGGCGGATCTCCTCGAGTTCCTCGTCGCTGGGTTCGCCACTCATATCTCCCTGTTGTCGAGTGGTGGGCAAAACCATTACGGAGACGCCGGCGAGGGCGGCCGACACGCCGGAGCCGGCCGTCGGCTACCCGAACCCTTCCGATTCGATGCGCTCTGGGGGGACGCCGAGGCGCTCGGCCGAGAGCACGAGGCTGTGGACCATCGCGGACACGTCGGTCACCCGCGCGGACTCGGTGACCAGCGGGAGGTCGCCGATCCTGTCGTGCCGGGAGACGTGTTCCCTGACCGTCGTCTCCGGGGTCTCCTCGGCGTGCATCCCCGGTCAGGCGTACCGTGCGAGGGCGGGGTCGTCGAGGTCCGCCATGACCTCGGCGGCGACTTCGTCGAGGAAACTCTGCCCCTCGCTGGTGATGACACGGCCCTCACCCTCCGCGGTTTCCACGTAGCCCGCGTCCGCGAGTTGCTGGAGGGCGACGCGGATGATCTTCCCGGAACTCTGTGCCTTCTGGCGCGGCCGGACGCGGTAGCGGTTCGAGCCCTGTTTCGCGGTGCCGTACGCGGTCCGGAGGCTGCCGACGCCGACGGGCTCGTTGACGGCCACCTTCCGGAGGATGCTCGCGGTCCGGCGGGTCCAGAAGTCCTCCTGTTCGGGCGGGAGTTCGCGGTCGGCGCTCGATTTGGCGAACGCGAGCCAGTCGGGTTCCTCGATGTTCGAGTCCTCGGCCAGCTCCGCCGCGACTGCCTCGATGAGGGCGTCCGCGGGGACGTCGTAGAGTGTCGTCATTACCCGCCCTTCCCGACGGTGTCAGTTAAGTGCGTCGTATCGCCACCGCTCCTGATACTGTCGGCTATAAGCCCGTGAGCAGTTTCGCCCCACCCGAGGCGCGAAATCGCTCACGAAGTTATAGCCGACAGTATGAGGGGACCGGCAATCCGTATCACCCGTCCTCCTCGACGATACGGACCGTCTGGCCGGACTGACCGCCGTGCGGTTCCGCTTCGAACGTCGGGTCATCGTGGTACTTGACCTCCCAGACGATGGTCCCCTCGACGTGGTCGTTGTGCATCCGCTCTTCCTCGGGAAAGGGGTTCGCGATGTCGTCGGTCACGCCGTCGGGACTGTGGCGCTCGTCGGTCCAGTCGATCAGCGTCCACTGGTCGCGTCCGACGGTCACCCAGCCGGGATCGTTCACTATCTCGACTCTGGCGATGACGAAGCGCTCGCCCTCGGCGGCGTCCTCGGTCCCGCCGTCCCGCGTCTCGATCGACTCCCTGACCCGGTAGTTCCTGACACGGATCCGGACCTCCGTGTCGTTGTGCGTCGCCTCGACCCAGTCGCTGACGTACCCGGTCTCGACGGCCGGCGTCGGCGTGGGCGTCGGGGTCGCCGTCGCTGTCGGTGTGGGTGTGGGCGTGGGTGTCGGCGTCGCGGTGGGTGTCGGTGTGGGCGTCGCCGTGGGCGAGGGTGTGGGCGTCGCCGACGGCGTGTAAGACAGCGTCGGCGTCGGCGTCACCACTTCCACCGGATACGAGGGTGTGGCTGTTGGCGTGTCCGCCGGTGTGGAGAGGGCGGCTGGCGTCGACGGGCCCGTCTCGTTGCCGACACATCCCGCTGTCACCAGGAGCGTGGCGAGGACACAGCACAGCAGTCTTCGCCGGGTCACGACCCCCGTTTCGTGCCGCTGTCGGATAAGAACTCAGTTCGACACGTTCCCGACAGAACGTCCCGTCAGTCCCCGTCGTCGGCCGTGAGCAGGAGCGTATTCGTCACGAGCGTGTCGATCGCACGCCGGAGGCGTTCGGTGATGGCCTGGTCGGAGACGTCGAACTCCCGGGCGATCTCCTGGGTCGAGGCCCGCCGGGGCAGCGAGTAGTAGCCGTGCTCGACGGCGTAGGTGAGTGTCTCCCGCTGTGGGGTCGTCAGGCCGTACCACGGACCCGCGTCGGGTCTGGTTGGGTTGTAGATGCGCTCGATGTCCAGGGGCACGTCGGCGTCGAAGCAGTACTCCTGGAACTCCGAGAGGGCGCTGTGTGAGGGAAACCGGAGCTGGAACACCCACGCGTCCGCGCCCCCGGTGGCCTCGAGCACGTGGCCACCGAGGCTCATCACGCCCGCCAGGAACGTGTCCTCGTTCATCTCCCAGTCGACCGCGTACAGCGTCTCGCCGTCGTGCGTGTTCACGACGTGGATCTCCGAGACTGCGGAGTGGTCACGCACCTGCGCCTGGAAGGAACTCCGCGGCGCTCCGTGTACCCGGAAGAACGGGATCGACCGATCCCCCAGCGGAACCATCGTCTCGAGGGTGACCGTCGTGTCACCCTCCGTGGACAGAATCCGGCCGAGCTGAAACTCCGCGGCGGTGAGTGACAACTCGACGATCACACTCATTAACGACAGTAGGTGGACCAACGGATTAAACCCTGGTCCCGCCGCAGGGAGAGATCGACGGACGGCCCTGGTGGACCATGTCCTTCGACACGTCTATATCGCTGGCTCCCTCTCCTGGCGTATGGAGACGACCAGTCCCGGGCGCGTCTGTCGGCCACTCCACGCCACACCCGGGAGAGTCGGAACGTTCGGTCAGCGAGGCCGTCCGGGAGGGAACCGATGAGCGACGGCAACGGTGAGACCGACGTCACGACCGCCGCGGAGTTCGAGGACGCGCTCGAGGACCTTCTCGCCGCCGCAGCTCGAAACGACGTCGACCCGCGGGGGAGCTGGGTGTGCGACGGGACGCTCGGCGACTGGGAAGTGGTCGTCTACGAACTGGAGTCTTAGCGCCCTTCTGTCCCACTGGTACGAGGACTCCCGGCGAGTCACCTATTCGCGAGCGCGGTTGCCCAGCACGGTCGCGATGCCGCCGCCGACCAGCACCGGCAGCCAGTAGGTCGCACCCCGGTAGATGAGGACGCCGGCGGTCGCGGCCGAGGCCGGCACGCCCGTGGTCGGCACGAGCAGCGTGATCAGCGCCGCCTCCAGCCCGCCGAGACCGCCGGGTAGCGGCGTCACACCAGCGATGGAGGCGACGGGGACGACGAACAGCGCGGCGGCGAAGGGAACGGTGTAGCCGAGCGCGTACAGCGAGAGCCACATCGCGCCGGCGAGGGCGGTCCACCCGAGCGCGGAACAGCCCATCGCGAAGGCGACGGTCCGTCGGCTGGTCGCGACGCGCCCGACCGCGGTGAAGAAGCCGTCGACGCGCTCGGCGACGGCCGCCCCGTCGGGCGGGGACCGGCCCGGGAGGACACGGCCGAGGGCGCCCGCGATGGGCGTGACGACCCGGACGACCGTCTCCCGGACCCTGTCGCGGTAGCGCCAGCCCAGGGTCGCGGCCGCCGCGATCAGCCCCACGAGGACGAGGACGCCGAGGACGGCCACGCGGAGGTCCGCGGTCAGCTCCACGGTGCCGGCCAGCAGGTACACCAGTCCCACGATAGCGAGCCCGATCGAGGGGACGAAATGGAGCGTATCGACGCTGGCGATGGCCGCGAGGCCGGTCTCGTACTCGCTGTCGGCGGCCGTCGAGATGAGGAGGCCGCTGACCGGTTCGCCCCCTGCCTGTCCGAACGGGGTGACGTTGTTCGCGAACACCGCCGCGACGAACAGTGCGACCGCCATCGGGACCGAGACGGGCGCGCCGATGGTCCGCAGGACAGTCCAGAGGGCCAGCCCCCAGGCCGAGAGCCAGACGACGACGACAGCCAGGAGGGCGGGCACCACCGACCGGTCGGCGTCCCCGAGCGCGCCGAAGACGGCGTCGGCGCCGATGAACCAGACCACGACGCTCAGGACCGCCAGCGCGACGGCGAACATCCCCAGTGTCGTCAGGCGGTCGCCGTCCATGGCGTGGCCTGTCAGGCCCGACCGCTTGAGCGTGACGGTTGTCGCTCGTCACTCCCCGAGAAAGACGTCGATGTCTCGGGCCGGTGAACGAAACCCAGCTTCGTCGATCCAGCGTTTGAGATACTCGTCGGCCGTCCCCGCCGAGATGTGGTCGTTCTCGACGAAACGTACCAGGAGGCCGATTGACCCGGTTACACCCACATCACGCTGCTTTGCGGTTGTACGCGCATCGCCATCGTCAGTGATGACCGTCCCGTCAGCAGCCTCTGCGACTGCCAGCACCTGACTCTCTCCGGGGTCCAGCAGTTCGAGAAGTTCCCCTTCCAGCCTCTTTGCCTGGGGAGACAGTGTGATGACAGGTATCTCCACTCCGAGGACGGCCAGTGCGTTTTCGATGTACGGGTGGGTTTCAGCCCCCGCTTCGAGTTCTTCCTGAACAGCATCTACTGTCACGGGTCGCGGAAGGTCCAGTAGCAGGTCGACGTGGTCTACCTGCGCAAAGTTCGAAAGGACAGTGGTGTCGAGAACCGTCGCAGATTCTGGTGGGTCTGTCATTCGAGGTTGCGGGCGACCTCGATCTCCTCTTTCGCAGCAGCCATGTCTTCTGGGCCGAACCGCAGTTCCACACCGTCTTCACGCAGTATCTCTCGCATCTCGAACCGGTTGACGCCCGCGAGGCGGGCAGCAGTCCCGAGGGAAATCTCGCTATCCTCGTACAGCGAGACTGCAGCTGCTATCCGAGCGTTCTGATTCTCTTCAAAATACTCGCGCAGGACGTGGCGAATGGCATCGCTCTTGTTTTCGAAGATGCCCGCTTTGATAGCCCCTTCCATGAGATCGGTAAGATCGTCGGGAATAGTTGCGGTGGTTCGGGACATACCTGCTCACTCCACCCTATTCGTTCATACATTATATGAATTATGCCGGATAGGCCACTTTCACGACGACTTGAAGCCACCGGATTGCGACGCCGAGGCGGCCGACTTTTTACCGTTGTGACCCAACGCCGGCCATGGACGAACGGGCGGCACTGGCGCGCCTGGCCGAGTTACTCCCCGCGGCCGGCGACGACGCGGCACTCGTCGACGATCTGGTGGTGACAACCGACATGCTCCACGATACGACGGACTTCCCGCCGGGGACGACCCGGTACACCGCGGGCTGGCGGTCGGTCGGCGCGTCGCTGTCGGACGTGGCGGCGATGGGCGCCGACGCGCTCGCGGCGGTCGCGGCCTACGGCGCCCCCGCATTCGAGGCCGAGGAGATCACCGCCTTCGTCGAGGGTGCCGGCGACGTCTGCGAGTCCGTCGGGGCCGCCTACGTGGGGGGTGACCTCGACGCCCACGAGGAGTTCACGGTCGCGACGACCGCCATCGGGCGGACGGAGACGCCGGTCGGCCGCGACGGGGCGAGGCCGGGCGAGGCGGTCTGCGTGACGGGCACGCTGGGGCGCAGCGGCGCCGCACTCCGGCTGTTCGAGGCCGGCGAAACCGGCCGTGCGAACGACCTCTTCCGGTTCCCGCCCCGGGTGGCAGCCGGGCGGGCGCTGGCCCCCCACGCGAGCGCTATGATGGACTCCAGCGACGGCCTCGCGCGGTCGCTCCACCAGCTCGCCGACGCCAGCGACTGCGGGTTCGCCCTCGAGTCACCACTGCCCGTCGACGACGCCGTCGCGGAGGTGGCACCCGACGACCGGCGGGAACTGGGCGTCTTCTTCGGCGAGGACTTCGAACTGGTCTGTACGCTCCCCGAGGACACCCTCGACAGCGCCCGGGAAGCCGTCCCCTGTGCGCTGACCCGGATCGGCACCGTCACCGAGGCAGGCGTGACCCTCGACGGCGACCCGCTGCCCGACCGCGGGTACACCCACGGGTGAACGTGTTCGGTCCGAGCCCTACTCCCAGACGCCCGGTGCGTACCCCAGCCGACGGACTGCGAAGGGGTAGAGGAACACGATGACCAGGATGACGACGAACTCGACCACCAGCCGCTCGCCGAGCAGGGTCCGCAGGACACCGACCACGGCGAAGACCACGACCAGCATCGCGATGTAGTGCGGGAGGAGCGCGCGAATTTTCTCCGTATCGACCATACGTCCCGTTCGCCGGAGACGCGTAAAAAGACCCGTCACGGCGTGATGACCTCGACGGGGACGGGCGTGAAACACAGCGCCCCGAGGACGAACGTGAGGACGCCGACGGCGGCGCGTTTCCGGTCGAGTGGCTCGTCCCGGACCGGCGAGACGGGGCCGGCGTAGGCCAGCCCCACCGCGAACAGCCCCCACATGGTCCAGATGCCAACGGAGTTGACGCTCCCCCTGACGAAAAAGAGGTAGCCCGCCAGCGCGAACAGGGCACCCGGGACCGCCGCGGCCAGCGTCTCCTGGCGCTCGCCGACCATCGCCCGGAGGATGTGCCCGCCGTCGAGTTGCCCGACCGGCAGCAGGTTCAGGAGGGTGACGAGCATCCCGACCCAGCCGCCGAAGACGACCGGGTGGACCAGCCCGCGTTCGAGTTTGTCGGCGGTGCCGGTCAGTTCCGCGAGCAACACCAGCAGGGGCGGGTCGTTGAACTCGACGC
>CAZUWC010000102.1:0-6780 GCA_964623935.1 uncultured Halobacteriales archaeon | reverse complement strand
TCTGAAGCCCACGAATTATGACTCCCCGGCGGTAAAGAGTCGCAACAATCACTATCACTCGGGGTTCTCGATTGTCGCCTCGTCGCCCTGTTCGCTCGTCGGGGCGTCGTCCGCGTTCTCGTCGACCGACTCGTCCGACTCGTCGGCGGACACGTCTGGTGGCCGGACCGACTCGATGTCGGAGTCGTCCAGAACGGGTTCGGAGACGATGGTGGTCTCCTCGCCGGTACGGATGGCCCCCTCGATCTCGGCGTCGTGGTGGAGTTCGACGAATTCGCCGGAGACGTCCCCCCGGATTTCGGCGTCGGGGCCGACCCGGACCGTCCCCTCCCGTGTCGTGACGTTACCGGTGACCTGCGTGCCGGCACCGACGGTGACGCCCTCCCGGGCGCGGAGGCTCCCGAAGACGTCCGTCCCGCGGCCGACGACCAGCGACGCGGCACGGAGGTTGCCGTGGAGGCGGCAGTCCTCGCCGACGCGGGCCGGCGTCGAGACGCGCCAGGTGTCGTCGCTGACGTGGGCACCCCGCGGGATGACCACCGGTTCGTCCTCGCGCTCGTCGTCGACCATCGCCGCGAGCATCTCCTCGGCGGCCTCCTCCTCGCCGATGCGCAACAGTTGGGAGAGATAGACGAACAGGAAGACGATGGTCGGCATGGGGTTGCGGATGACGATCCAGCCGTTGGCCTCGAAGCCGTCCTCGATGTCGACGTCGTCGCCGATGTCGAGGTCGCCGGCCACCTTCAGTTCCCCGCCGATGTGGACCCGCTCGCCCAGGTAGGCGTCCTCGCCGACGAGGACGTCCTCGGCGACGTCACACCACATGTCCAGCCGGCAGTCGGCCTCGGCCTCGATGTGGCCGCCGAAGGCGACGCGCTCGCCCGCGATGACGTTCCGGCCGCGCACGCCGAACTCGACGGTGCTCTGGCCGCCCACGATGACGTCCCCCGCGGTCACCAGGTCGTGTTCCTCGACGGTGGTCTCGTCGGGCACCACCAGTTCGTCGAGGGGGTCTGAACCGAACGTCGGCACATCTCAAAGAGCGTGTTCCGCCGTATTAAAGCCCAAGGCGGCGTCTGACGGGCGTCTGACGCACATGAACGAAGAACGGGTTGTGGGATTCCAGCCTGCGCCGAACTTATGTATGAACGCACAGCAGTATTAATTGGAATCTGTATGAGTAATACCGATTCAGAAAAAGTCGTGTCGGTATCCTCCCGGGGACAGGCGACCATCCCCAAGGAGTTCAGG
Source organism: uncultured Halobacteriales archaeon (assembly GCA_964623935.1). Classification (GTDB taxonomy): domain Archaea; phylum Halobacteriota; class Halobacteria; order Halobacteriales; family Haloarculaceae; genus SW-9-67-25. The sequence continues at coordinate 5,529 of CAZUWC010000102.1, read as the reverse complement.
GACGAGCTGGGGATCGAGACGCCGGGACGCGTGAAGTTCGTCCGGACCGACGACGGCGAAATCGTCGTCCGGCCGATCACGTCCGCGACGGACCTCCGGGGGGTGCTCGCCGGCAAGACTGACGAACGCGGTCGGACTGCTGTCGAACGGCTCCGCGAGGAGCGCGAGCGTGACCGGGCGCGCGAGGCCGACCCGGATAGGTTCGTCGGAACCGAGGACGATGACGAGTGACGTGACGGACATTCCGGAGACGGTCGTCTTCGACGCCGAGTCGCTGGTGGCGTACTTTTGCGACGAAGCGGGCAGTGACACCGTCGAGACATATCTCGAAGCGGTCGAAGCGACGACCGACGGGTACATTTCGGCGGTCACTCTCGCAGAGATCCACTACGTCGTGCGTTCGATCGACGGCGAGGAACGCGCCGACGCCGTCGTCGATATCCTCGCGGAGAGTGGCATCCGGCGGGTCGACACGGACGAGACGTGGCCGCTCGCGGCCGATTTCAAGTTCCGGTACTCGCCGGCACTGGGTGACGCCTTCGTCCTCGGGACCGCCGCACACGTCGACGGGACACTGCTGGCCGGCGCCGACGATGACTACGACGCTGTGACGGAGGTGCCGATCAGACGCTTCCGGACTGATGCGGTCTGATACGTGTGTATTCGTCACACGCGCTCGCCGGCCTCGATCGCCGTCGCCAGCCAGTTCTCCTCGGGCGGGAGCGGGCAGGCGAACGTCTCGCTGTAGGCACAGAACGGCGCGTACGCGAGGTTGAAGTCGACGGTCACGCGGTCACCTTCTGCCAGGTCACCATCGGGTTCGAGTTCCATGTACCGGCCGCTCTCGTAGGTCTCCTGGCCCGTCGTCTTGTCCCGGAAGGGGACGAAGATGCTCTCGGCGTCCTCGCCCTCGCGGCGGTAGCCGTGCAGGTCGTGGGACTCGCCGCCGAGGTCGAACGAGAACGTGACGACCCGCCGGTACGGGACCGTCCGGCCGTCGGTGGTGTCCAGTTCGACCGTCTCCGGGTCCTCGTGGACGGTCACGGTCGTCACGACGCGGTACGTCGGGTCCGGGTCGAAGTAGGAGAGTCCCTCGAAGTCGTCGCGTTCCTCGGGCGGAATCGGTGACTGGCGGTGTTCGGCGAAAAAGCGGTCCTTCTCGGCGCGGTTCTCACGGAGGCGCTCTGCCCACCCCTCGGGTGTGTCGGTGTCGGTCACAGCCTCAGTAGGGGACCGACGGGTATCATACTGCCGGCTATAAGCGCGTGAGAAATTTCGACCCCCCGTGGGGTCGAGTATCTTCACGTAGTTATAGCCGGCAGTATTACTTGCCCGGGACGCCAAGGAGCGGTAATGCAACACCTGCTGGCGGTACTCGTCGGGGTGCCCGTACTCTGGCACCTCGCCATCGTGGCCGGGACCGTCTACGACGCCGGGCGGACCGGGATGGGACGCTGGAAGTGGGGGGTCGTCGCGCTCGTCGTCCCGCTGTTCGGCGCGTTCGCGTACCTGCTCGAACGGAGCGAACGACGGACCGACGCCGACCTGTACGACGACGGGACGTACAACGTCCACGAGTCCGCCGCGACCGACGGGCAGCGTGGACCACGGGGGGAGGGCGATGACCGCTCGCGGTGAGACCACTCGCCACCGGATACCGGTCGCCGACGGCGAGGACGTCGTCGCGGTCCACCACCCCGGGCCGTCGGACTGGTGGCTGGTCTTCTGTCACGGCTTCCTCAGCGACAAGGCCGGCAGCTACGAGCGGCGGTGTCGCCGTGCCGTCGGCGAGGGCTACCACGCGGTCAGGTTCGACTTCCGGGGGTGTGGCGAATCCGACGGGGCGTTCGTCGACCAGACGCTCACCGACAGACTCGCGGACCTCGCGGCCGTCGTCGAGTACTTCGACCCCGACTCGTATGCGCTGTTCGGGTCGAGTTTCGGCGGGAAGGTCGCCCTGCACGCGGCCGCGGGCGACGACAGGGTCACCGCCGTGGCGACGCGAGCCCCGGTCACGGACATCCGCGCGATGGACGACTACCGCGAGACCGTCGAGCGCGAGGGCGTCTGCGAGTTCGAGGACGGCCGCCGCGTCGACGAACGCTTTTTCGACGACCTCGAGGACTATCCCTTCAGGGACGTCGCCGACGCGCTGGCCGTCCCCGTCGCGATATTCCACGGGGCCCGCGACGCGTCGGTGCCCGTCGCGGACAGTTTCGAGGCCGCCCGGGCCCTCGGGACGGACGTCCTCGTCGAGAAGTTCGCCGACGAGGGACACCGGTTCTCCGAGGACGCCGAAGGGCGCATGCGGGACCGGCTGTTCGAGTGGCTCGCCACGGTGCCGGGGGGCTGAAACCGGTCCTGTCATTCCCCGACCGAGCCGTCCGCGTCGAACAGCGCCTCGGCCACGACGCGAGGCCGGTCGGTCACCGCCTCGACGACGGGACTGACCACCTCGGGGCCGATGACCTCGTTCAGCCCGTGGGTCGCGCCGAAGGGGATGACGTCCTCGATGGCGTGGACGAGTGCCTCGACGGCGGCGTCCGTCCCGAGGGGCCGGTCGGCGGTAACGACCGCCTCGAAGGCCTCCTCTGTGAAGTCGTACCGGCCGTCCGACCCCGTGGCGAACTCGCCGTGTGTCCGCCGGCTGGCGAGCGCGGTCAGGATGGCTCGCGAGAGGTCCCGACCCGACGGCGAGGCGGTCTTCCAGTTCGTGACGACCAAGGCGACGTGGTTCTCGACGTCGGGAGTCAGCCGCGTCCCGCCGCGCGCCTCGGGGTCGTAGCGGCCGTGGTAGTCGTCGCGGTTCGCCAGCGCCGCGAGCAGGTACAGGACCTCCGCGAACGTGGGCTGGCGGAGTTCCGTCACGAACGGGAACACGGACCCGGGCTGGACAGGGATGGGGCCGTCGGGTTCGTCGCTCACGCTCGCGCCGTCCCGCGTCACCGCCGCACACTCCCGGACCGAGAGGACGGCGTCGGCGGTCCGCCGGAGTTGCGTGGTCTGGACGCCAGCCACGCCGTCGGCGCCGATGAGCGCGCGGAAGACCGACTCGAACTCCCGTTCGACGGCCGGGACCGCGAGGAGGTCACAGGGCCGGTCGGTGCCGACCACCCGCGTCCGCGTTCGGTGGCCGGCCGCGAGCGTGTCGGTCCGGAGTTCCCTGACGCCGAGGACGGCGACGTGGGCGTCGCCCCGCCGGTCGGCCGGGTCGGTCGCCAGCGAGTCCGCGATCCGGTCGTGGAAGCGGTCGATCATAGCAACTCCGCCGTCATCTCGGCACGCAGTCGCCGCTCGATTCCGTCCGGCACTGTCTCCGGGTCCGGCGCGAGCGCGACCCGTTCGCCCTCCCAGCCGTCGTGGGCGAACAGGACGTCGCCGTAGGCCTCGCCGGACCGCTGGAGGAGCAGCCGGTCGGCCACGAGGGTGGCTCCGTCGCGGCCTGACGGGGTGTCGGTCAGTTCGAACACCCGGATGTCGGGGTCGAACCGCCCGCCCAGCGCCGTTCGCGGAACGAGCGTCCCCGGGCGACACGACCGGCGGACCGCCAGGAATCCCTGGACGCGTGCGAGTCGCTCGACTACGACGGCCTCCGAGACGGGACCGCAGTGGAACCGCCGGCGAAGCTTCTCGACCGCCTCGGCGCGGGCGTAGAAGCCGTCGGCCGCCGACTCGCCGACCACCTTGGTCGCAGCCTCGGGCGAGGACCCGACCAGCGGCCAGACCTCGCGGTTGCGCTCGCGGAGCCACCGGAGCGCACGCTGGGTCGGCAGGTCTGCCCCGAGCAGGGCGAGGTCCTCGGGCGCTTCGCGCCAGCGTTCGTCGAGTCGGTCCCGCGCCCTGAGGGCGTCCCAGCACTCCGCGAGGACGGCGTGGCTCCCGGGCAGGCCACAGCCCGGACACCGTTCGTCGGCCCCACTCCTGGCGGGATCGGTGTCCGGCGTGTCGCCGGTCATAGCAGGTAGTCGACAATTTCGTCGGCGAGTTCTCCGTAGCGGTCGGCGTCGGTGACGTTGGCACGGAAGTGGTCGGTCCGGAGTCGCTTCGCCTGCTTGAGTCCGAGAATGCCCACCTCGGTCTCGCCGCCCTCGTCGAGGTGGGCGGCTGCCTTCGTGACCGAATCGAGGGGGACGTCGTCGCGGGCGTAGGCCTCGGCGAGACCGGTCATCGTGGCGATGCGCGCGCTCCGTGACTCCAGCGAGCGGATGGCCGCGGGGTCCTCGGCGACGGCATCCAGTGACTCCCGCGAGCGGAGGAATCCGGCGAACTCCGTGGCGGCGCCAGACCCGACAACGGGCGCGACCAGCCGCTCGACCCGGTCGGGGTCGCGCACGCCCTGCAGGAGGTCGCTCGCGCGCTCCCAACTCCGGGGCGTCGCGAAGGCCTCCTTGCCCTGCTCGAAGCCGTGGACGTGCTCGGCTCCCACTGGCGACCCGATGAAGGAGACGACCCGCGAATCGAGGTCGTGCTCGGCCGCCCACTCGGTCCAGGAGCCGTCGCGGCCGCCGGTCGGGACCTGGAGGGTGACCTGTCCGAAGCGGTTGCGCAGCGGCGCGGGCATCCGGCGGACGTTGGCCTCGTCGCCCTGCCGGTTGCCGGCCGCGACCACCCAGACGTCCTCGGCGAGCGCGTGTTCGCCGACCTGCCGGTCCAGCACCACCTGGTAGGCGGCGTTCTGGACGGCCCGCGGTGCGAGGTTCACCTCGTCGAGGAAGACCGTCCCGCTGGCCTCGGGCGCGGCGAGTGCGTCGACCCACAGCGGCGGCTGCCAGGTCGTCGCCGACCCGTCGAGGTCCGGGAGTCCACGGAGGTCGGTGGGGTCGACCTGCGCGAGACGGACGTCGACGAACAGGTGATGCGCTCCGGGGTCGTCGGCGACCGCGTGCTTTCGCTCCCGGGAGAGTTCGTTCCAGGCGACGAAGGTCCGGTCGCGGACCGTCGCGTACCGCTCGGCGTCCTCGCGGACCGCCCGGCTCTTGCCGACGCCCGTCGCGCCGCGTATCAGCAGGGGGACGTCGGCCTCGCGGTAGCCGTCGAGGACTGTCCGGAGTGCGGCGTGGTCCACCGACCGCACCAGTTGCGTGTCCATAGGAGCGCCCGAGGACTGGAGGCGATTAAACGCTCGGATGCCTCGGGTGGCGGATAGCGAACCGATGGGTTCCTCGGCTAGTCGCTGTCGTCAGTTGTGGCTCTATTACGACCACTCACAGCCAGAAAGCCCCCGCGGGCTCGGCTCCCGCGACTCGCTGCGGTCCTCGCCTAACGGCTGCGGTCCTTGCGTCGTCGGGGTTCGCCGAAAGACGGTCCTGCTCGCGACTCACGGCTCGCTGTGCTCTTGCGGCTCACTCCGTTCGCCGCGCGAGCAGATGGAGTCCTCGCTTCGCTCGGACTCCCGCTCGCCGTTCGTTTTTCGAGGGCTCCGCTTCGCTCCGCCCTCGCTGTCGCTGCGCGGGCTGCGACTTTCGAGCCTTCACTCGCTTCGCTCGCGAAGACGCCCAGCCCGCGGCCCCTTTCAGCCCCGCCCGACCG
>CAZUWC010000101.1:0-6783 GCA_964623935.1 uncultured Halobacteriales archaeon | reverse complement strand
CGTCGCTGTGGGGGACGCTGGGCGAGGGGGTCAGCTACGACGGCGACGACGCCCGCACGGTGGTCGTGGTCGGCGTACCCTATCCGCACCTCGATGACCGGATGGCGGCCGTCCAGGACGCCTACGACGCGGCCTTCGAGGCCGACGGGTCGATCCCGGGGACGTCCGGCGACGAGGACGTCGGCTGGCACTACGCCGTCGAGATCCCGACGGTCCGCAAGACCAGACAGGCCCTGGGCCGGGTCGTCCGTTCGCCCCAGGACTTCGGCGCGCGGGTGTTGCTGGATGCCCGCTATACGGAACGGGCCGAGATCGAGATGCCCGAGTACGCCGTCCGGGGGGCGTTCCCGGCGGAGGAACGGGACGAGATGGTCGACGTCGACCCGGAGAAACTCAAGTTCGGCCTGCTGAACTTCTACAGCGACGTGGACGCCTACGACGGGGAGCCGCCCACACCGTGAGGCCGGCGAGCGGAACTCATACGGACGATTGTAATCGTTTTCCAGGTCGACCACTCGCTTTCGGGCGGTCGATCCTGTAATGACTTACAATCGTCCGTATCAGAGTCCCTTGGCGGCCTGCCCGAGGACGACCCCGAGCAGGACCGAGAACGCCACCCGCGAGACCGGTGACCCGATGTCGGCGGTCGTCAGTGTCGCCAGCGCGACGACCGCGACCACGGCCGCGACCGCCAGCCCGTAGACCCGCGTCCAGACGTCTCCATCGCCGTCGTCGCCGTCCCCGGGGTCGTCGGCCATGGTCGGCCTGGGGACCCCGCGGCCAAAAGTGGGTCGCCCCGAACCGGGGGGTTTGAAACCCGGCGCCGCGAACGCCGGGTATGCTGGTCGCGTTCGACTTCGACGGGACGCTCTCGGACTCGGAGATGACGGTCCTGCTCGGCGAGCAGTGCGACCGTGTGGGCCCCCGCGAGGAGGCTGTCGCCGAGCGCATGGGGGAGATCACCCGCCGGGCGATGAACGACGAAATCGGCTACGCAGAGAGCCTCCGGCGGCGGTGTGCGCTGCTGGAGGACCTCCCACTCGCGGACGCCGAGGGAGCCTTCGCGGACGTGACGCTACGCCCGGGCGCGGCCGAGGTCGTCGCCCGCCTGCGCGAGGCCGGCGTCGTCGTCGCCGTCCTCACCGGCGGGTTCGAGCGCGGTGTCGAGGCGGCACTCGACCGGGCGGGCGTCGCGGTCGACGCGGTCGTGGCCAACCGCCTGCCCGCCGACGACGGCCGACTGACCGGCGGGGTCGAGGGACCGCTCGTCGAGGGCACCAAAGACGAGGCCCTCGAGGACCTGCTCGCCACGAGGGGGGAGACGCCCCCCGACACCGTGGCCGTCGGCGACGGCGCGAACGACCTGCCGATGCTCGAGGTCGCGGGTCTGGCCGTGGGGTTCGACCCCAAGCCCGCGGTCGAGTCGGCCTGTGAGGAGGTCATCGAGTCGATGGCCGAACTCGACGCGCTCTTCGAGCGGGAGGGGCTGTACTGATACGGATTGCTGTCGCCGTTTTCCAGGTCGACCGCACGCTGTACTGCGGTCGATCCGGCAAAGAACTACAGCAATCCGTATGAACTCGGGGCTGGGAGAGTCGGAATCATACTGCCGGCTATAACTACGTGAAGATATTCGACCCACCGGGGGGTCGAAATTGCTCACGGGCTTATAGCCGGCAGTATCAGTCCGGTTACCGGACGGACATATAGAATATCTTTTTATTCCCCGAGAGTAGTATGTGGCCATGGGCAGTCCAGTCCGCGTGTTGTACGTGGATGCCGACACAGACGCTGCCGACGAGGCCGCGACCCGCCTCGAACGCGAGGACGGACGGTTCACAGTGGAGGCAACCGCGAGTGCGACTGCGGGACTGGACCGACTGGACGCGGATTTCGACTGCGTCGTCTCGGAGTACGCACTGCCCGACACGGACGGACTCGGGTTCTTCGATGCGGTCCGCGAGGAGTACCCCGACGTTCCGTTCGTTCTCTTCACCGGCGCGGGTTCCGAGGCGGTGGCGGCGGAGGCAGTCGACGCGGGCGTCACGAGCTACGTGCGGAAACGGGACGGGACCGGGCAGTACGGGGACCTGGCCGAGCGGGTCCGCGAGGCCGTCGGCCAGCACCGCTCACAGCGTCGCCGCGACAGCCAGCGACGGGAGTACGAGCAACTGTTCGAGGAGGCGCCCGTGATGTTCGCCAGGGTCCGTGCGGAGGGCGGCGAGCCGGTCATCGAGGACTGTAACGACCGGTTCGCCGAGAGGCTCGGGTACGACCCCGAGGCGCTCAGGGGGCGGTCCCTCCGGGAGTTGTACACAGAGGAGTCGGTCGCGCGGGCCATCGAGGGCGACGGGTTCGAGCGCGCACTCGCCGGCGAGTTGACGACCGCGGAGCGACAGTTCGAGACGGCTTCGGGCGACGTCGTCGACGTGCTGGCGCGGGCAGCCCCGTGGTCCGACGGGAGCGGCGACCCCGCGGGGACACTCGCGATGTACTTCGACATCACCGAGCGCAAGGAACGCCTGCGGCAACTCGAGCGGTACGAGACCGTGATCGACGCCTCGGGCGACCCCGTCTACACGCTAGACGCCGACGGCACGTTCACCGTCGTCAACGACGCGTTCTGCGAGATGACGGGATACGACGAGGCCGACGTCGCGGGCGCACACTTCGCCTCGATACTCACCCGGGCGGACAGACTGCGTGGCGAAGAGGTGGTGCGGTCGCTCCGCGACCCGGACACCGACCGCCGGACGAGCGAACTGACCGTCGTCTGCCAGGACGGCACGCGGGTGCCCTGCGAGATCCACATCACGCCGCTACCAACCGACGATGAGGAGTCGTTCCGGGGGACCGTCGGCGTCATCAGGGACGTCAGCGCCCGCAAGGAACGCGAACGGGCGGTGCGAGAGCAACGCGAGCGGTTACAGGAACGCGGGGAGAAACTCATCCGTCTGCGCAACTACACGCAGGACCTGACGTACGCGGACACCCCGACCGAGACGGCCACTGTCGCGTTGAACGCCATCGACGAGATTCTGGGGTTCGACCTCGGGGCCGTCTTCACGCAGTCCGGGACACAGGAGGGCGTCCTCGATGTCGTCGAGATACTGAACCGGCCACAGATGGAGAAGATGTACGGCGGGATTCCGGTCTTCCTGCGGGACTCGCCGCCGGGGACCCACTCCGAACTCGCCTGGGAGGTCTTCGAGACCGGCGAGTCTGTGTTCATCAACGACACCGCCGGGTCGGACCGGCTCGCGCGCAAGTCCCCGTTCGGGAGCCTGATGCTGTACCCCGTCGGCGACCACGGCCTCGTCCTGCTGGCCGCGACGGCCCTCGAGGCGTTCACCGAGACCGAGGAAATCCTGCTGGACCTGCTGGCTGCGGCCCTCGAGAGCGCGTTCGACCGCCTCGACCGCGAGCGGGAACTGCGCCGCCAGCGGGACGCGCTCGAACGCCAGAACGAACGCCTCGAAGAGTTCGCCTCCGTCGTCTCCCACGACCTCCGGAATCCGCTGCAGGTGGCCGACCTGCGCCTGGAACTGGCCCGCGAGGAGTGTGACAGCGACCACCTGGGGGACGTCTCGGACGCGCTCGACCGGAGCCAGGCGCTCGTCGAGGACCTCCTGACGCTCGCCCGCGAGGGGGACCCCGTCGGCGAATCCGAGCCCGTCGACCTGTGCGATGTCGCCGAGATATGCTGGCACACGACAGCAACCCCGGACGCGACACTCCGGACCGAGACCGACCGGACAGTCCTGGCCGACCGGAGCCGTCTCCAGCAACTCTTCGAGAACCTCTACCGGAACGCGGTCGAACACGGCGGGTCGGACGTGACCGTCACGGTCGGCGCGACGGAGGCGGGCTTCTACGTCGAGGACGACGGGCCCGGGATTTCCGCCGGGGAGCGTGAGTCGGTCTTCGAGGGGGGCTACTCGACCAGCGACGACGGGACGGGCTATGGCCTTCGCATCGTCGAACAGGTCGCGACGGCACACGGCTGGGACGTCCGCGTGACCGACGGAACCGAGGGCGGCGCGCGGTTCGTGGTCTCCGGCGTCGACTTCGCCAGGTGATATCCGCCACGCTTCGGACGCGGAGTAGTCATACGAGTTAAACGTGCCGTCGGATTTAAATATCGGGAAGCTATCTTATATTCAGTTAGAATAACGATGGAGACGACGTACGTTCGGGATACTGACGAACTGCTCGATGTCGTCGGGGACTTCGACGCAGACGGATCTGTTCGGGGCATCCTCGTCCTGGCCGCAGCGGCGACTGCACCCAGACCCGCGGACGTCGACCCGGCGCTACGGGACCTCTCGGTGCCGGTGTTCGGCGGCGTCTTCCCCGAGATACTCCAGGAGGGGGAGAAGTACGAGACGGGCGCGCTCGTCGCCGGACTGGCGGTCGAGCCCGACGTGACGGTCGTCCGCGACCTCAGCGACCCGGAGCGGGACTTCGCGGCGGCGCTGCCCGGGGAGGCGCCGACGGGCGAGACGGCGTTCGTACTGGCCGACGCGTACGCGACGCGCGTCGAGGACTTCGTCGGGAGCCTGTTCAACGCCTACGGCGTCGACGTCAACTACGTCGGCGGCGGTGCCGGGTCGCTGGAGGAGGAGGGCCGTCCCTGCGTGTTCACCGGCGAGGGTCTGCTCGCGGACGCGGCCGCCTTCGCGACCGTCGAGACACCCACGAGCGTCGGCGTCCGGCACGGCTGGGAAGAGATTGCGGGCCCGTTCCGCGTGACCGACGCCGACGGCCCGACGCTCTCGGAACTGGACGGCCGGCCGGCCTTCGAGGTCTACCGGCGCGTCGTCGAGTCCGACGCCGGCGTCACGATCGACCCCGATGACTTCTTCGAGGTCGCCAAGTCCTACCCGTTCGGGCTCAGCCGCCTGGAGGGCGAGAAGATCGTCCGCGACCCCTTCGAGGTTGTCGAGAACGGCGCGCTCAACTGCTTCGGGCACGTCCCCGAGGGGGAGTTCGTCCACATCCTCAAGGGGGAGCCCGACTCGCTGGTCGCGGCCGCGAGCGAAGCCTACGCGGAGGCCACGGACGGTGGCATGGACGGCGAGGTGCTCTTTTTCGATTGCATCTCGCGGGTGCTGTACCTGGAGGACGCGTTCGCCGAGGAACTGGACGCCGTCGGCGGCGCCGATAGCCCCGCCGTGGGCGCGCTGACGGTCGGCGAGATCGCAAACGACGGCGAGGGACACCTCGACTACTACAACAAGACCGCCGTCGCGGCAGTGACCGGGGAGCTCTGAGATGGCCAGTCCGTCCGGAACGAGAATCCAGGTGCTCTACGAGATCGCCCTCTCGATCCGGCCGGCAGCGACGCTCGAAGAGACGGTGCGGTCGGCCGTCTCGACGTACCTCCAGAAGCTCAACTGCTCGGCCGGGGCGGTCTTCGAGCGCCACGGGAGTCCGGACGGAACCCTCGAGTACGACCTCGTGGCGACCCTGCCCGCCCAGTCGAGGCTCGCCGCCGCGGTCCACCGAGCCCGCGACCGGTTCCCCGGGACCGCGGCGGATCTCGACACGCTGCCGATCGTCGAGGAGAGCGACGACGACACGCACCGCTATATCATGGACCTCCCGGAGTTCGGGATGCTGGTACTGGTCAGGCGCGGACCCCCGCTCGACGATGGGATACTCCACTCGCTGCCCGAACTCAACGAGAAACTCGCCACCGCCTGCAGCCGCGTCGTCGTCCAGGACCAGTACGAGACCCAGTACCGCGAACTGTTCGAGGAGGCGCCCGTGATGTTCGCGCTGACCCGCGACGAGGGCGGCGACCTGGTGATCGAGGACTGCAACCGGGAGTTCGCCGAGACGCTGGGATACGACCACGAGGAGATCAGTGGCCGGCCGCTTGCGGACTTCTACACCGCAAGGGCCGAGCGCGCTTTCGAACAGGGGGGGTACGACCGGGCGATGGCCGGCGAGTTCGGGACCGCCGAGCGCACCCTCGAGACACGGGAGGGAACGGAGATATCGACGCTCTTGCGCGCGACGCCGCGCCGTGACAGGCGGGGCAACGTCGTCGGGACCAACGCCCTGTTCGTCGACGTGACAGAACTGAAACGGCGCAACCAGCAACTGACCGTCCTCAACCGCATCCTCCGGCACAACATCCGCAACGACCTGACGGCCATCGACGGTTACCTGGAGATGGCGATGGAGGCCATCGACGGCGAAGCCCACGAGCGGCTGGCGGACATCAGCGAGCGGACCCGGAGCCTGCTCTCGACGACGGAGGTTGCCGACCGGGTCCGGCGGTCGCTCGACCAGACCGAGGTCACCCGGCAGGACGTCGGGGAGGCCCTCGAGTTGCTGGTCGAGCGTGCCCGTGAGGACTTCCCCGAGGCGTCCATCGACGCCGACGTCCAGTCCGTGCCGGTCCACGCCACCGCGGCGATCGACTACGCGCTGTGGGAGCTCATCGAGAACGCCTGCCAGCACGGCGGGTCCAGCCCACAGGTCGCCGTCGACGTTCGCGAGAACGGCGAGTCCGCGGTGGTCACCGTCACCGACGACGGCCCCGGCATCCCCGAACAGGAACGGCGCATCCTCCGGCGCGGCGAGGAGACACAACTGGACCACGGGAGCGGCCTCGGCCTGTGGCTCGTCTACTGGGTCCTCGAGACGTCCGGCGGCAGCCTCGAGTTCGACTGCGAAGCCGGGACGGAGGTGTCGGTCTCGCTGCCGATCGCCGGGGCCGAGGGCTGAGACGGTCGTGCGTATACCGGTGGACGTAACGTTTGATACTTCTCA
>CAZUWC010000100.1:0-6819 GCA_964623935.1 uncultured Halobacteriales archaeon | reverse complement strand
CATCTTGCACTGGCCGACCCACCAACCTCCCGATAGATCCCGCTGTTTCACTGTATTCGGTAAGAGCCAAAATCGATTGCGAGAGACACAACGGAAATCTCGGCTCCCGGTGGTGGTCGTCGGTCGTGTCGGGAGGAAGGGGCACTCACGGGGGGCCTGGAGGGCCGAAACGCGGGCGTCAGTCGGAGGGAGCGAGGGCGGCGTCGGAGCCGGACGTATCGGGAGCGTCGGTCAGTGCCTCGTCGGGGTCGCCGACACAGACGACGACCGGCTGTGCGGCCAGCGCGTAGACGTCCATCTCCACGCCACGGGAGGAGTACCACGTGTCGACGACGTCGACGATACCGCCGTCGGCGAGGCGGTCGAGGTGGTAGTGGACGTTCTGGACGGTCGTCCCGGTCCGCTCGGCGAGGTCGGTCGGCGGCGCCGGCGACTCGGAGAGCGCCGCGACGATCTCCCGTGCGGTCTCCGAGCCGAGCGCGTCGAAGACCGCGTCCGCGTCGGTCAGGGAGACGATCGAGGGCTCGCGGTCGGGTTCCTCGACGCCACCGCGCATGGGGAAGGCACTCATGACCGGGCAGTCACCGTGAGGCCGCCGTCCTCGACGGTCACCGCGAGGGTGTCGCGGACGAGACGGAACTCCTTGGCGTGGTGCCCGTCGGGGTCGAGTGCAGTCTCGGCGCGAACCAGCCCGGCGTCGGCGAGGCGGTCCAGACGGCGGTAGACCGTCGCGCGGGATCCCTCGCAGTCGGCGACCAGGTCGCGCCCGCGCTTCGGGCCGCCGCCGAGCGCCTGGAGGATCTCCCGCGCGTAGTCGTCGGCCAGCAGCGCGAGCTGGTCGGGCGCCTCCGCGACGGCGCGCGAGACGACCGGCTTCTCGCCGGGGTCGGTCCGGGGTCGGACGCCCGGCGGCGAGTGCGATTCCCCTGTCGTCGTGTCGGCAGTCATCGCCATGTGCGTGACGACACGCTCCGTCCCCCTATCCGTGGTGGCATTGCTGACTGCCCGGCGTCCCGTCCCTGGGCTATCTATATTGCCCCCGCGAGAAAACAGGCTGTGGGGCGTCTACGCGGGGTTCTCCCGTTCGGCACGCTCCATGACCAAATCTCGCAGTTCGACGCGTTCCTCGATGTCCTGCAACTCGTCGTGCTCGATGAGCGCGGTGCCCTCGACAGCCTCGCGGGGAGCGTCGTCGACGACGTAGACGCTCGTGGTCCGTGTGACGTGCCCGACCGAGGACATGATGCGGGCGCGCTTCTCGGCGGTCTCGGTGAACTCTGAGTGGCCCGTGAGGACGTTGTCGCGCTCGCGTTCGTCCTCGCTGACCGTCTTGAAGGGTGCCCTGTCGGTGGGGTGGACGTCGTAGCCCACGCGGGTGAGCACGGCCACGATCGGTTCGTCGTCCGGGTCGACGTCCGGGTCCTCGGGCGTGTCCTCGGTCTCGCGGACGTCCTCGGCACCCTCGAGGACCTCGACGGGCGCGGTCAGCGGCGCGTCGAACAACTCCTCGAGCTGGGCGGCCACCTCGACGCTGGCGTCCATGCCGTCCTCGTACTTCGAGACGGTCCGGCGGGAGACGCCCAGTTCGCCGGCCAGCTGGCCCAGCGACCAGTCACGGTCCTCGCGGGCGTCCGCGAGTACCTCGCTGTCGATGTTGACGTACAGGCCGCCAGGTGCCGCGTAGATCAGCGGCGGGACCTCCTCGACGAACAGGTCCATCGCGGTGTCGGGCGAGAGCACGGGGACGCCGTGCCGGAAGTAGACGACACCGGGTTCGAGTTGCTCGTCCCGTGTCCTGAGGCCGACGACCAGCGGCGTCGCCTCCAGGTACTCGCCCAGTCGGCGCATCTCCGCGCCGGTCACGCCGTCGAAGGCGTCGATGTTCCCCAGAATTTTCAGCAGGACGACCTCTTTCCCCCGCCGTGCTGCCACGTCGAAGCTCTTGGGCCGGATCGCACACCGGTCGCTGACGACGAACCCTGCGTCCGCGAGCATCGCGGTGACGTTGCCCACCAGTGCCGACCGGGACATACTTATTGGTACGTAGCTCACAATATATATGGTTTGGGGCGGGAATTCCGGTTGTGTCTCGCGGTTTTCGGGGTTCCGTAGGTGACAGTGCGACGGGTGCGGGACGCAAGCGTTTTATCGGGATAGTCTGAAACGGCGTGACATGGACGAGTCGGTCCGGGTACTCCACGTCGACGACGGGGCCGACTTCGCGGACCTGACCGCGACGTACCTCGAGCGCGAGAGCGACCGTCTCGACGTCGAGACGGCGACCGACCCCGTCGCGGCACTGGACCGACTCGACGGCGTCGACTGCGTCGTCAGCGACTACGACATGCCCGACGTGGACGGGATCGAGTTCCTCGACGCGGTCCGCGAGGACCGGCCCGACCTCCCCTTTATCCTCTTTACCGGCAAGGGCAGCGAGGAGGTCGCCAGCGAGGCCCTGCGGCGGGGGGCGACCGACTACCTCCGCAAGGGCGGCACCGAGCGGTACGAACTGCTCGCAAACCGGATCGAGAACGCCGTCGAGGGGTACCGCGCCACGCAACGCGCGGCCAACCTCGGACGCATCCGGTCGCTCATCAACGACGTCAACCAGGCGCTGGTCCGGGCCGACACCCGCGCGGAGGTCGAGCGCGCGGTTACCGACATCGTCACCGAGTCGGCCCCGTACGTGGCGGCGCGGATCGGCGACGTGGACCGCGAGGCCGGCGAGATTACGCCCCGGACCAGTGCCGGCGTCGAACCGTCGTCCGTGGGGACCATCGCTCTCGACGCCGACGGTGCCCCGCCTGCACGGGCGGTCCGGGAGGGACAGGTCGCAGTCTCGACAGTCGAGGGGGACGGACCCGGCGAGAACCGAGCGATGGCCGCCGTCCCGCTGGCCCACGGCGAGACGCTCTTTGGCGTCCTCGTGGTCTACGCCGG
The DNA here is from genome assembly GCA_964623935.1 of uncultured Halobacteriales archaeon. Lineage (GTDB taxonomy): Archaea > Halobacteriota > Halobacteria > Halobacteriales > Haloarculaceae > SW-9-67-25. The sequence continues at coordinate 3,879 of CAZUWC010000100.1, read as the reverse complement.
GAACCCCGACGCCTTCGACGCGGCCGAGCGGTCGCTGCTGGTGGAACTGGGCGACGACATCGCCCACGCGCTCCACTCCGTCCGGACCCAGCAGGAACTGGCCGAGACGACGGCGACACTCGAGGCGCTGGTGTCGGCACTGCCCGACATCGCAGTGCTGAAAGACCGGGACGGGAACGAACTGGAGAGCTTCGCCGGTCCGGGCGCCGAGGAGTTCCTCCACGAGGGGAGTGCGGAGGGGCGGCCGGTCGAGGCGGTCTTCTCGCCCGAGCAGGTCGAGCGTGTCCAGGACGCCATCGGGCGGGCACTCGACACCGGTGAGATCACCGCGATCGAGTACAAACTGGAGGTCCCGGCCGGCGAGCGCTGGTTCGAGGCGCGGATCGCCCCCGTCGCGGACGGGGTGCGCGAGGAGGAGACGGTCGTCTGGGTGGCCCGTGACGTCACCGACCGCAAGGAGCGCCGCCGGGAACTGCAACGCCGGAACGACCTCTTCAGGAAAGCACAGGACATCGCGAACGTCGGCGCCTGGGAGTACGATGTCGAGGCCGAGGAACTCACCTGGACCGAGCAGACCTACGAGATCCACGGCCTCCCGCCCGACGCCGAGATGACACCCGGAGAAGCCATCGAGGCCTACCACCCCGACGACCGGGCGACCATCCGGGAAGCCTTCGAGCGGGCGGTGGAGACGGGCGAATCCTACGACGTCGAGTTGCGGATCCGGACAGCCGAGGGCGAGTTGCGCTGGGTGCGCACGCGCGGCGACCCCCAGACCGAGAACGGGCGTCTGGTCCGGGTCCGCGGAACGATCCAGGATATCACCGACCACAAGGAGCGCGAGCGCGAACTCGAACGCCAGCACGAGCGTTTCGACGACCTCGCGAGCGTCATCTCCCACGACCTCAAGACGCCGCTGGCGACGGCGACCGGCCGGCTGGAACTCGCAGTCGAGACCGGCGACATCGACCACGCCGAGCGGGCCCTCGGGGCGCTGGAGCGACTCGACGCGTTGCGCCGCGACCTCGCGGGCCTCCTCCGGGGCGAGGAACTGGTCGAGGAGCGAGTGCCGGTCGACCTCGCGGACGTCGCGTCGGCGGCCTGGGAAACCGTCGGGGCGGGGCCGGAGGCGACGCTGGACACCCGCGACCCGCCGACCGTCGAGGGCGACCGCGACGCGCTCGCGCGGTGTTTCGAGAACCTCCTCTCGAACGCCCTCGAACACGGCAGCCCGGACGTGACCGTCGCCGTGGGCGGGTTCGAGGAGGGCTTCTACGTGGCCGACGACGGCCCCGGCGTTCCGCCCGACCGGGACGTCTTCACGCCGGGCGTCACCTCGAAGGCCGACGGGACCGGGATGGGGCTGGCGAGCGTCCGGCAGATCGTCCGCGCCCACGGCTGGGAGATCCGCGCCACAGAGGGCGAGGCCGGCGGCGCCCGGTTCGAGGTCACTGGCGTCGACGGGGTGGACGGGTCGACCGACGACGGGTCCGAAAGCGGTTAGTTTTGCTCGCGGCTACCGGTCGACAGTGACGGTCATCGGCCTCGACGATACCGACTCCCGCGAACTCGGGATGTGTACCACGTACGTCGCCACGCGGTTAGCCGAGCGCGTCGCGGCCGAGGGGTGCCTCGAGCGGACAATCCTGGTCCGGCTGAACCCGGCCGTCGAGCACAAGACCCGCGGGAACGCGGCACTGGCTGTCCACTGCGACCTCGACGCCGACCGGGCACTCGACCTGGTAGGCGCGGAACTCGACCGCGCGGCGACCGCCGACCCCGACACCAACCCGGGTGCCGTGGTCGCGGACTGCGAACCGGGAGCGGTACCCCGGGGAGCCGTCGACGTCGCCGAGCGTGCCGTCCGCGAGTACGTCCAGCCCGGAACGGTCCGGGAGATCATCGAAGCAGCGGGGTTCGCGACCGTCGAGCGGGGGAACGGCCGGGGACTCGTCGGCGCGACCGCCGCCGTCGGCGCCTGGCGGGCCTTCGGGGAGTGGACCTACGAGTGTCTCTCCTACCGGGAACGGGACCGCTGGGGAACCCCCCGCGAGGTCGACCGCGACTCCGCCTTCGCGGCCGCCGCGGCCGGGTATCCCGAGGTGTGGGATACCGTCGACCGCGAGGAGGGCGTGGCCGTCTGTGTCCCGCGGACGCCCTGCCCGGTTTTGCACGGGATCAGGGGCGACGACCCCGACGCAGTCCGGGAGGTCGCCGACGCCATCGATGGGGAACCGGTCGCGCGCCGCCGGACCTTCCTCACCAACCAGGGCACCGACGCCCACCTCGGGCCCGCCGCCGAGGACGTCCGGGACGGCCGCGCGTACCGACTCGACGGACGCGTGACCGCGCCGCCGGAGACGCGGGAGGGTGGCCACGTCTTCGTCTCGCTGGCCCCCGAGGGCGAGGTGGGCGAGACGAGGGCGGAACTCGTCTGCGTGGCCTTCGAGCCGACCAAGCGATTCCGGGACCGCGTGCGGGCGCTCCGCCCCGGGGACCGCCTGACCGTCTGTGGCGAGGTGAGCGACGGGACGCTCAAACTCGAGAAGTTCGCCGTCCGCGAGCTGGTGACCACGGAGCGGGTCACGCCCGACTGTCCGGAGTGTGGGCGGTCCATGGAGTCGGCCGGCCGGGACGCGGGCTACCGGTGCCGGGACTGTGCGACGAGCGCCGACAGGACGGTCGAGCGCGCCCTCGACCGCGACCTCGCTGTTGGCTGGTACGAGGTGCCCCCCTGTGCGCGCCGGCACGTCGCCAAGCCGCTCGTCCGCGGCGGGTTCGACGCGCCGGTCCACCCCGAGCGGTGACTCGGCGCGTCCCGGGACGAGGGTCGACGGTTGCCGCGCGGTCATCACTCGACACGACAACGCGACCGTCCCGGCCGGACAATCTCAGTTGAAGCCCTCGACGCTCTCTTCGACGTAGTGTTCCTCTTTCGGGAACGACTCGTCTCGCACACGTTCCTTGAACTGTTCGACGCCCCTGTCCATCTCGGACTGGACGTCCGCGAACTGCTCGGCGAAGGGTGGGACCCAGTCGCCGATGCCGAGGACGTCGGTGACGATCAGGCCCTGGCCGCTGACGTACGGGCCGGCCCCGATACCGATAGTCGGGATTTCGATCGCTTCGGAGACCGTCTTCGCAACGTTCGCGGGCACGTGCTCGATGAGCAGCGCGAACGCGCCCGCCTCCTCGTGTTGCCTGGCGAGGTCCAGAATCTCTCCGGCTGCCTGTGAATCGGTCGCCTGTCTGGTCAGGTCGCCGACCTCGTTGACACGCTGGGGGTTGAGCCCGAGGTGCGCCATCACCGGGATGCCCACGTCCACCAGCCGCTCGGTCAACTCGACCGTGTGCGGGCCGCTCTCGTGTTTGATCGCCTGTGCGCCCTCTTCCTTGATCATCCGCCCACAGTGTTCGATCGCCTCGTCGAGATCGGCCCCGTAGCTCATGAACGGCATGTCGGCGATGACGAGCGACTCGTCGGTCGCTCGCACCACGGCACCGGTGTGACTCGCGATCTCGTCGACGGTCACCGGGAGGGTGGACTCGTAGCCCAGCATCGCGTTGCCGACGCTGTCACCGACGAGGATTATGTCGATCCCTGCCTTTTCGAGGGTCGCAGCGGTCGGCGCGTCGTAGGCGGTCAAGAAAGTAAGCGGTGGGTCGTCTGTGCCGTGGTTGCGTATGTCATCGACAGTCGGCATATATCCGGGGTGTATTCCGGCTTATATAAGCCTACGGCTACTGTCGTTCTGTCCCCGGTTTGTCGGCCGATTGCCGACCGTTCTACGCCGCAGGCTACACGTTCTCTTGCCTATCGTATAGGTATTGTTCCATCGGCAACATCCCTCCCACGGTGACCCGTCATACTGTCGGCTA
>CAZUWC010000099.1:0-6835 GCA_964623935.1 uncultured Halobacteriales archaeon | reverse complement strand
GTTCAAATCCCAGTCCTGGCGCTTCTCTCACCGCCAGCGGCGCGTTTCATCGCGCCGCATACCCAGAAGAGTGAACGCCGATCTGGGATTTGAGCCAGCCAGTCCCAGCCCGCGCAACGACCGTAGGGAGTGAGCAGGACCGTCTGGCGACGTTCAAATCCCAGTCCTGGCGCTTCTCACAGGAACTCTCTGACGTCGGAGTACCACATGTCGTGGTCGTCGACTTCGCCGATGGCCTCGGCGACCCGGACGGCGATGGCGTGCCAGCACAGCTGTTCGGGGTCGGCGGCGTCGAGGTTGTACTCGGCGTCCTTGCAGGTACAGCCGTCGTCCTCGACGATGTACTCCTCGGCGTGGCCGACCACGACGGTGAAGTCGCGGTAGCCCTTGACCCGCTTTTCGGCGACGGCCTCGATGGCGCGCTGGCCGCGCTCGCCGTGGACGGCCACGATACGGTCGACTCCCTCGGGGGTGAGTTCCCCCGCCGCCTCCAGCCTGGCGTGCCACTCGTCGACGGCCGTCACGCCACGTCGTTGGTGAGGGGGTGACAAAATCCCGTCGGTGCCGGCGACGGTACCGTCTCTTCATTCGGTGAGATGTCTTGGGAATCGTTGTCGGCGTCTCTTGTGCGACTGTGAAGACCGTAATCCCGCCGAGGGCACCGCCTGTCCCCCACAAGGTACTTCTCGACGCAACACCTGTGTCTGGTGAGGAACACGACGACAACGACCGTCTCCGGAACTGAAAGCCATGGGAGGACTACGCAGTTACTTTTCGACCCGCGTCTGGATCGCCGTACTCTCGCTTCTGGGACTCGCGGTCGTACCCTTCTTCGTCCCCCCGTCGGTGGGGCTGTCCGTGGGCCTCACCATCGAGGCGTACATCCTCCTTGCCGGTGCCGTCGAACTCACCGCGGCACTCGGCATCGCGTCCGTCGTCATCTACCACCACGACGGCGAGCGCGAGGAAAGCGAGTGGCGCTACGACCCGTAGCGGTCAGCGTCCCGGGGCGGGCGATAGGCCGTGACCGACCCGAGTGACGTCGAGCATCGTCACGCCCGGACCCGGAAGGACTCCTTCCAGACGATGCGGGTGTTGTGGCACGTCGGGCAGACGTACTCGGTGAGTTTGGTCGTCTCGTCGTTGTGGCTCATCCGCGTGCCACACCGGGTACACTCCGTCATCCTGGCGGCCACTTCGATACCTGTGTTATTAATCATTATGGTATCGGCGAACCAGCGGATCGAGCGGCTGACGGGTGTCTGACGGGGGTTTAGGGGACTGCTGGCCGACAGACCGGTCGATGCCCCGGCTGACACTCTCGTTGCCGGCGGAACTCGGGCCCGCTGGCGCCAGCGGGAACACCCGGAGCCGCCGGTACGACGGATCGGGCGAGGGGGACAGCGAGGGCGAGCCACGGATCGTCCGGTGGCTGGCCTGCTGGGCCGGACGGGGTTAGTCGACCTGCGCGAGACGGGCAGCGATGCGCTGGGCGCCGATGGTCGCCGAGAGGTCCGGCCGGTCGGGCGCGACGGCCTCGATCTCCCGGCCCAGTGCGGCGCCGGCACGCTCCTCGAACTCCTCGACGATGCCGGGCACGCAGGCCATCCCGCCCGTGAGCACGACGGGCTGGTCGAGAGCGAGCTGGTAGACCCGCATGTGGTCGTTGGCCAGTTGCGAGAGGAACGTGTTGGCGAACTCCTCGACGACGTCGTCTAAGTACTCGTCGCAGGCGTCCATCACCGAGCGCTCGATGGTGAACTCGTGGGAGCCGCCGCCGGGCTGCTGGATGATGTCAGTAAAGGGCTGGAAGTCGTCGAAGTCGGCGTGTTCTTCCTTGTACTCGCGGGCCGTCGTGACGTCGATGTTGACACGGCCCTGGGTCTCCTCCTCGACGTAGTTGGCGATGACGCGGTCGACCTCGTTGCCGGTGACCGCGCCGGTGGTGAACGGTTCGAGTTGCTCGCCCCGCCGGTAGGCCGAACACTCGAGATTCGTCGACCCCATGTTCACCGAGACGAAGATTTCCTCGACCGCTTCGAGGCCGTCCCCGAAGGCGGGGATGGCGCCACACAGCGACTCGGGGTAGCTCTCGATGAGCGCCACGCCGATGGGGCTGTTCTCGATGACGTTTCGCAGATTTTCGAGTCCGGCGGGGTTGTCGATGGTCGGGATAGCGTAGACGACGGCGCTGTCCGCGGGCACGTCGTGGGATTCTAGCACTGTGCGGAAGAATTTCTCGGTGAGACCGGCGCCTTCCTCGTCCTCGGGCAGGCCCGACCGGAGCATGAACTGGACCCGCTCGGGGTACTCGGTCGCGGCCTCGTCGCCGTAGAGGACCCGTTCCTCGCCGGTGAGGGGGTCCTCGTAGCTCGCCAGACACGTCAGCGTCCGGATCGTCCGCAACGACCCGCCCTCGGAGGGCAGCGCGATGACCGTCCGGGTGCTCCCGAGTTTCACGCCCACCGGGACCGGGCCGCCGTCGTCGCCAGCGCTACTCTCCGAAACCTCCTCAGTCTCCGCGTCGACGTCGGAACTCATGTGTGATTCTATTGATGTTCCCCCTGTATATAAGAACCGGAAACCGTCACCACCCCGCCGGGAAGAACGGCTACCGCATCGAGGCGAGTTTCGCCACGTAGACCAGGCTCAGGAGGTGGTCGTCGATGTCGAGTGCCTCGCCGTCGTTGGCTCCCTGGTTGTCGATTCCGAGGAGGTAGTCGTTGAGTTCCGACTCGACGTCCTCGGTGAGCCAGCCGACCGACTCGTAGTAGCCCAGCGCCTCGGCGGCGCCCTGGTAGCCGGCATGGAGGAGGAGAAACTCCAGCCACTCGAAGATCAGGTGTTCGCCCGCGTAGTGGCCGGGCAACCCGTCCAGGTAGGGTTTGGTGGCGTCGCTGCCGGCCTCCAGCGGGAGGAGTTCCCGGTAGAGGCTCGCGCGGAAGGAACTCGACGCCGGTGCCTCGTCGGTCCCGACGCCCAGGCCCACGTCGGTCTCGCCGATGTCGACGTCGCCGTCGGCCGCCTCGTCGCCCTTCTCGCGGGCCATCTTCCGGAGTTCGTCGAGGTCGTAGTCGCTCGGGTTGATGCTCATGGTACTGTTCTGTTCTTGCTCCCAACAATTAAACCTTACAGCCGTGTCGGACGTCCGTCCGACGCTCTGTGGGCGGTTTCCGGCTTTCGTCCGTGATAATCGGGAGCGCACCTTTTTAACCGGCGACGTCGCACCTCTCGACACGTGGCGATGAGAGACCGCGACGGGACGGCCAGACTCTGCGTGACCAACGCCAAGGGCGGGACTGGCAAGACCACCGTCGCCATCAACGTCGCCGGCGCGCTCAACGAGCGGGGCCGGGACGTCCTGCTGGTGGACCTGGACCCCCAGGGCAACGCGACCGAGGGACTGGGCCTGACCGACGCCTACGACGCGCCGCCGCCATCGCTGTTCGACGCGCTGACCGACCCCCGCAGGGACGAGTTCGTCGACGACCTCGTCTTCTCTCACCCGGAGATGGACGTCCTGCCGTCGAACATCGACCTCCTGGGGGTCGAGACCGAACTGACCATCGCGGACCTGCTGGCGCGAATCGAGCGCAATCCCGACCTGTCGGGCGCCGACGCGCTGGCGGACCTGGCGACGAACGTCGACCCCGAAGCAGGCGAGGGCCCCCACGCCCTGGGCACACTGGACCGGACGCTGTCGGCTATGGACCGCACGTACGACTACGTGGTCGTCGACTCGCCGCCCTTCTATGGGAAACTGACCGACACCGGCTTGTACGCGGCCCGGAACGTCCTGGTGCCGGCGCTGACCGAGGCCAGTTCCGAGCGGGCCATCGAGTTGCTCGTCGACCAGATCACCGCCCTGGAGGGCCAGGTCGACATCACCGTCGACACCGTCGGCGTCGTCGCCAACCGCGTCGAGAACACCCGCGAGGACAGCACGATGGTCGAGTGGCTCTCGGAGGTGTTCGAGGGGTATCCCGTCTGGGAGGTCCGCAAGCGCGTCGCCCTCCAGCGGGCGTTCTCGGCCGGGCAGTCGGTCTTCGCCTACGACGCCGGCGTCGACATGGCCAAGGTCTTCCTGGAAATCGCGACCGAGATCGACCGACAGTTCGGCTACGCCGAGGTGACAGCATGAGTGACAACGACCGTATGGACCGAGCGAAACGCATCCGTGAGATGCGAGAGGGACAGCACGACGATCAGGACGCCGAGAAACCGACCGACGACGCGACCGCCGGGGACGCGACCGACGCGAACGGCAGCGAGTCGGCCACGGCCGCCGCGGAGGCCGTCGAGGGCGTCTCGGGAACGACAGCGTCCCTCCCGAGTACCGAGGAGATGGAGGCGGCGATGGAGCGGACGATAGAACAGGCCGAGACCGTCGACGAGGCCACACGCGACGCCGACGCGGGGACGGAAGCGGAGTCCCCGACGGCGACCACAGCAGCGACACCGGAGGAGGCGGCCGGCCCCGCGGGACTCGCCGAGGAGACGGCCACACAGGAGGCCGAGACCCGCGTCCTGGAGTTCGCGCTGGCCGGCGAGAAGTACTGTCTGGACATCGAGTACATCGAGGAGATCGTCAAGGAGGAGACCGTCACGCGGGTGCCGAACACGCCGGCGTTCGTCGATGGCGTGGTCGACCTGCGTGGACAGATCACGACCATCCTCAACCCGAAGGTCACCATCGGCAAGGACGACCAGACGCCCGGCGACCTGATCGTCGTCTTCGACGCCGAGGCCTTCGACGACCAGGGCGCAATCGGCTGGATCGTCGACGACGTCCGCCAGGTCTCGCCCGTCGCCGAGGACCAGGTCAACGACCCCCCGATGGGCGAAGACTACATCAACGGCGTCATCGACCGCGAGGACGACGACGAGTTCGTCATCTGGACCAAGCCTGACCTCGCGCTCGACGAGGCCGAGTGACCGCGGGCCGGCCCGAACGCGTCCGCGGTCCCGTCACGCCCAGGTTTCGACCCGTAGACCGTCCACGCCGCCGAAGTCCCCGGTGTCGTCGGTGACGACCGGCTCGTTGTAGACCAGCCCCGTCGCGGCAATCACGGCGTCCCGGACTCCCAGGCTTGATTTGTCGTCGTGCATCTGGTGGATGCCTTCGAGTGCCCCCGCTCGGCGTGCGATGTTCTCGTCGAGCCCCACCACCGGCAGATTGCCGACCAGTTCCTCGTACTTCCGTGCGTTGTGATAGGACTGTGTTCCTGCTCCGACCCCGATGTAGAGTTCGAGCAACAGTATCGACGGCAATCGCTGGGGGACACCTGCGGCGTCGTGTCGCCTGGAGAGCGCGAGCGCGCCAGGATTCTCGTCGTCGAGTGCGACGATGTAGCTGGTATCGAGTATCATCCGGTTTCGATACCCAGCCGTTCGAGTAACTCCTCGGTCTCCCGTTGCTCGGTCTGGTCGAGTCGCTCCAGCCGTCGCTCGATCTCGTCGGCGTCCGAGTCGTACGTCTGTGCCCACTCCGCCAGCGACCACTCCGACGTGAGCCGGTCGATGGCGTCGCTGAACGTCTCGTCCTCGCGTTTCTCGTCCGCAATTTTCGCGTACACGTCCTCGTCGAGTCGGACCTGCTTGGACATGTGTCAACATTGTTGACAGCGCCGCTTGTATCCCTCGTCGCTACCGCTGGACCGGGTTCGCGCCGACCTCCTCCCAGACCAGGTCCGAGGCCTGCTCGATGGCACCAACCGAGGCCAGGTAGCCCGCACCCACCGTCGTCTTCAGCGCCTTCGCCGCCCTCCCGCGCAGAACGGAGGGGCCGACCTGTGCGACGGTGCCGTCGCCGACGCTGACAAGCCAGCCCAGTTCGTCGTAGCGGTACCGCTCCAGGCGGGGCCGGAAGTCGTCGCCGTCCCGGTGGTGTGCGAGGAGTCGCTCGACGTTCGTGGCGGCGACGTCGGCCTGCCTGACGGCCGTCTGGGCGCTGGCCGGCGCGGGCTCGCCGTTCGCGTCGACGACCCGGGCGGCGTCCCCGACGGCGAAGGTACGCTCGCCCAGCCGGAGATCCGCCCGGACCTGGGGGCGCTGGCCGCCCGTCGCCGCGCTGCCGGTGATGCCGGCCGTCCAGACGAGCTGGTCGTGGGCGAGTTCCTCGCCGCTGGCCAGGGACACCGTTCCGTCGTCGACTGCCTCGACGGTCCGGCCAGTCTCGACCTGCACCCCTCGTTCTGTCAGTTCCTCGGCCACGGCCCGCTGGAAGTTCGCCGGGAACGAGGGCGCGACCGTCCCGAGCCCTTCGAGCAACCGGATTTCGACCTCGTCGCTCGTGCCCTGCTGGCGGGCCAGGTCCGCGAGTTCCCCCGCGACCTGGATGCCCGAGAGGCCGGCGCCGACGACGACTGCCCGACCGCCCGACTCGCAAATCTCGAGGAACTCCGCCCGGATGCGCTCGGCGTGACGGGGTCGCTTGAGCGGCGTCCCGTACGCCTCGACGCCCGGAATACCGTAATCGGCGGTGCGCGCGCCCAGACAGACTGCGCCGACGTCGTAGGACAGCGACCCGTCCTCGAGGGTCACCTCGCCAGCGTCCGGGTCCACGTCCGTGACCCGCGCCCGGCGGTGGGTCGCCCGGCCGAGCAACTCCTCGACGGGGACGGTCAGTTCCTCCTGCAGCGAGGGATACCGGACCAGCCGGTGGATCAGGTGCTGGACGACGTGTGTCTCGCGCTCGTCGACGACCGTGATTGCGACGTCGTCGGGGAGGGACCGTTCCAGTTTCCGCGCGAGGGCGACGCCCGCGTAACCGGCACCGAGGACGGCGGCGTGCATACGTGTGGGTTGGGCTGGACCGGCATAGGCCTCTCGTTGT
>CAZUWC010000098.1:0-6866 GCA_964623935.1 uncultured Halobacteriales archaeon | reverse complement strand
AACTTCCACGACGCCGCGCTCAAGGGCTGTGACGAGTGTGCCGACTTCACGGGCTTCTGTGCCGACCTGACCGTCGGCTCGGTGGGCTCCAGCGACGAGTACTCCTCGGTCATCGTCCGCACCGAGCAGGGCCTGCAGGCCTGGAACCTCACCAAGGACGACCTCGACTACCACGACCTGGAGGACAGGTCGGCGGTCGGGAAACTCCAGGGCTGGGACAAGAAGAAGGCCTTCGAGTCCCTGGAGCGACCCTTCGATCCCGACGCGCCGCGCTTCATCGACTACACCGACCACGCCGAGAACTACGGGACCGTCAGGAATCCCCACGAAGCGGATCACTGAGCTGGCAGTCCTTCCACGGGGTCGTGACTATCGGGTCGTATCAATCCTGCTCGTCGGTCAGATAGAGGTAGATCGACTCCGAGAACCGTTCGAGTCGTTCGAGATCGTGGTACGACTCGTAGATTTCTTCGGGTTCGATATGTCGGTATCTGTGGACGAGAACGTTGCGGAGACCGGCGATATCGATAAATTCCTGCCTACGTGATTCCGGGAGAACACCCAGTTCGACAAGTGCAGCGAACACGTCGGCGTTGGTCGCGTCCGTCAATTCCTCTCCCTCGTGGCGACACACCCGACGACCGATGTCGATACAGGTCTGCGTCGCCTTCTGTAACCGCCGTTCGACGATATCCTGTGCGTCTTTGTCCGATTCGTACTGCTGTTTCGGAATGCCCTGTTTCTCGCGGAGACCATCGAGTGTGTCTTCGAGGTCCGCAAGCATTTCGCGGAGTCGGGTCCGCTCGTCAACCATGCTCGCGTTGCTCGATCCGCCGCTCGATGGCACGTTCGGCTTCCGAGACGCGATCGAGAACGGCTCGCTCGCGTTCTCGGCAGGCCGGTTCGAGTTCGTTCCGGAGGGCAGTAGCGACGTCGGGCGATCCGACGAGTAGTTGTCCGTCTTCGAGTGCCTCCACCGCTATTCGCGGGTCGACCGACCGCAGCCGGACGACATCGACGTCGTCACTCCCGACGATCCGTGTGAGGTCGGCAACGAGCGAGAGATGGGTGTCCGTCACGTCCGTTGTGTCCGTCTCGTAGGCGACGGCAATATCGAGGTCACTCGTCGGTGTTGCGTCGTCTGTGGCGTGCGAACCGAACAGAACGGCGAGACGCACGGGCGACTCACGCAGTCGGGAAACGAATGCGTCGACCAGTTCCGGCGACAAGTCACCGACGGACTCTCCCATACATCGCACTATCTCCCCGTGCGGTATGAAACCTCGCCCGATAGTCGATCTATCGGCACGGTCACGCCGACTCGACACTCACGCCAAGCGTGGTCCCGTTCGCGAGCGTCTCGGAGACCGGGCACCGCTGTTCGATCTCGTCGAGCAGTTCCTCCAGGGTCGCCTCGTCGGCGTCGGCCTCGACGGTCAGCGTGACCCGCACCTCCTGGAGGCCCGCACGCGTGTCGGTCTCCTCGCCCTTGTACCGCGAGTAGTCGATGTCGCCCTCGACGTCGGCCGCCAGTTCCTCGATGTCGACGTCCAGCTCCCGCGAGACGGCCGTGGCGGTGAAGTTCAGACACCCCACCAGCGAGCCCAGCAGGTACTGGACGGGGTTGACGTCGGTGTCGACGTCGAAGGTCTCCTCGCCGGTGTCGACGCGCATCCGGTGGCGGCCCTCCCGGGCGCCGGTCAGTCTGTAGGTCGTGAGGTCGGAATCGGACTCGCCCATGGGGACACGAAGGCGCCCGTGGGAGAAGGGTTTACTGGTCGCGGGGAACGTCACCGCTCGTCGAAGAGGTGTTCGGCGAGGATGGGGACGAAGGTCCCGATGTCGGTGACCATCCCGGCGGCCTGCGCGCTCCCGCGGTCGAGCAACTGGGTGACGGTCGCGGGGTTGATGTCGACACAGACGGTCCGGGTCGTCGAGGGGAGGCAGTTGCCGACGGCGACCGAGTGGAGCATCGTCGAGAGCATCAACACCAGGTCGGCCTCGTGGGCCTGTTCGCGGATGGCGTTCTGTGCCTCGACGGCGTCGGTGATGGTGTCGGGGAGGGGCCCGTCGTCCCGTATCGACCCCGCGATGACGAAGTGGACGTCGTTCTCGACGCACTCGTACATCACGCCGGACTCGACGACACCCGACTCGACTGCTTGCTGGATGCCGCCGGCGCGGATAATCTCGCTGATGGTGTAGATGTGGTGCTTGTGGCCCTCGCGAGGGTGATCGAGCGTCTCGGTGTCCATCCCCAGCGAGGTGCCGTAGATGTCGCGTTCGAGGTCGTGGACCGCGAAGCCGTTGCCGATCGAGAGCATGTCGATGTAGCCCTCGCGGACGAGTCGTGCCATGTCCTCGCGGGCTCCCGAGTGGATCAGCGCCGGGCCACAGACCGCCAGGATGTCCCCGCCCTCGCGGCTGGTCTCCTCGATAGCCTCGGCGATGTTGGCGATGGTCGTCTCGGAGGGCCGTTCCGAGGAGACCCCACCCTGCATGAACCCGAAGGCACCCTCCTTGCCCCGGGGGCGCTCGGGGGGTTTGACGCGGATGCCCGAGTCGCCGGTCACCACGAGGTCGCCCGCCTCGATGGCGTTCAGGACCTCGGTCCTCGCGCGAGGGCCGTCGTCGGTGAACTCGACGGTGACCGCACAGTCCATCTCGATGTCTTCGACGGTGATCCACTCGCCCTCGACGCGGACGTCGGTGGGGTGGTTGGTCGTCGAGTAGAAGTCGGTGGGGACGACCTGATCGGCGGGGGCGGGTTCGAGGCGGGCGTCGTCCGGGTCCGAGGGGTTGACCCCGTTCTGGTGGAGTTCGTGGACGATCGACTGGAGGTGGCCCCGGTCCTCGCCCTCGACGACCAGGCGGGCGTAGGACTCCTCGGTCTTCTGGCGACCGATCTCGAACTCCTCGACCTGGAAGGAGCCCCCCATGTCCATGATGATGCCGAAACAGGTCTGCATCATCCCGGAGTCGATGATGTGCCCCTCCAGTTCGACCTCGCGCGAGACGCTCATGCCTCCACGATGGCGAGGGGCCCCCAAGTCCGTTTTGGGTTCACACTGTCGTCTGTGACTCTGGGGCGACTGCCATAGCAAGAAAGCCCGCGGGAGCCGAGCACGCTGGGGCTTTCCGGCTGCCGTGACAGAAACAGAAACAATCGTCTCGAACCGGCTGGTAGAAAGTCGCGCTCAATTAGCCTGCCGGGTGAGCCGACAAAACGTATTAATAGGTGCTCCCAGAACATCACACCAGGACAGTGACAGAACAGCCAGCGGGGACGGTGCTCGTCGTCGAGGACGAACGCGAACTCGCGGACCTGTACGCGGACTACTTGGCCGACGAGTACGACGTCCGCGTCGCCTACACCGGGGAGGAGGCCCTGGAGATGCTCGACCGGCGAATCGACGCAATCCTGCTCGACCGCCGGATGCCGGTCGTCTCGGGCAACGAGATCCTCGCCGAACTCCAGGAGCGCGACCTCGGCGCCCGGGTCGCGCTGGTCACCGCCGTCAACCCGGACTTCGACATCATCGACCTGCGCATCGACGACTACCTGGTCAAGCCGGTCACGCGCGCGGAGGTCCGCGAGACGGTCGACCGCCTGCTGACCATCGACGAGTACAACGAGCGCATCCAGGAACTCACCTCGAAGAAACTCAAGCGCAACGTCCTCGAGGTCGAGCGGACCCGCACGGAACTAAAGGGCAGCGAGGAGTTCGAACGCCTCACGACCGAGATCGAGCAACTCGAACGGGAGGTCGAGTCCATCGCCGAGGAACTCGGCGTCGACGACCGCGAGTATCTCTAGTCCTTCCGCTCGACCATGTCACCCAGGGTGTACTCGCCGGTCGCGGAGCCGCCCTCCCACTCGGTCTCCCCGTCGCCGCCGCCGGCGGTCAGGTCGATTTCGAGGGCCCGTTCGAGTTCCCGCTGGACGTCGTCGCTCGGGAGGGTGTCCCCGTGTTCGAGTTTCCGGATGAGGCTGGCCTTCTCGTTGAGCTGGTTCGCCAGGTCCGACTGGCTCAGGTTCGCACTCTCGCGGGCGTCGCGGATGCGCTCGTCGTAGTCCTGGGCGAGTTCCTCCATGTCGTCGAACATGTCGCGGCGCCGGCCGCCACCCGAGGAGTCCGTCGATCCCGAACTGGTCGATGCCGAACTCGTCGACGTCGAGGACGATCCCGTCGAGTACTTCGTCGATGTCGAAGACGTGGACTCATCCTGTGTGATCTCCGTCCCGAAGTCGGTACACTCGTCACAGACCTCGAGTTCGGCCCCCTCGATCTTGACGCGGTTCGGGCTGGCCGTCTCCGTCCCGCACATCTCACACTGGACCATACCCGAGGTTGGCCGGCCCGCCGCATAAAACGCACGCCGTCAGGACAGTGCCCGCATCGAGAAGTAGAACCGCTGGAGTGCGGTCAGGTGGCCGACGACCGCGAGCAGGGCGAGCAGCCAGCCGACGGGCGAGAGCCCGCCGACGGGATCGAGGACCGGCGTCAGTGCGGTCACGACCCCGACGAGTGCGAGCCGGTCGGCCCGACCCACGGCGCCGCCGTAGACCCGCTCCAGGCCGACCGCCTGGGCCTGTGTCCCGAGGTAGGAGGTCATCAACACGCCGGTCACGGCGGCGACCCCGAGCGCGTACCGGCCGACGCCGCCGGCCAGGCCGACGACGATCAGGATGTCGGCGTAGCGGTCGAGCACGTGGTCCAGCAGGTCCCCCGCCGCCGAGTCGACCGCGAGTTCCCGCGCCAGAGCTCCGTCGATGACGTCCAGCCAGCCGTTCAGGAACACCAGTACTGCCCCGACGACGTACAGCAGCGGTTCCCCGGCAGCGAGGAAGTAACTCACTCCCGCGGCACCCGCGACGGCGATGGCGAGGACGCTCACGCCGTTGGGCGTCAGGCCCACGCGCGTCGCGGCGGCCACGAAGGGGCCGACTGCGCGGTCGGCCAGCGGCCGCAGTCTGTCCAGCGTCATAAGTACTCCACGAACGAGACGGTCCCCGCGGCGGGGTCGCGCTCGCCCGCGAGGACGGCCGCGATGGCCTCCGCCACTTCCTCTGGCGAGCGGTCGGTCGTGTCGATTTCGTAGACGCTCTCCTCGCCGTGTTCGGCGACTGCCTCCGAGAGGATGACGTCCAGCGCCTCGCTCTCGGCGTTCTCCGCGACGGTCGAGGGTGGTTCGCCCCGCGCTTCGAGGCGGTCCTCGATGTGCTCGGGGTGACAGCGCAGGACGACGACCCGGTCGGCCGCGAAGTTGTGGGCGAGGTGTGACTCGAAGAGGACGTCCTCGCGCCCGTCCAGCCACGACGCCACCGCGTCGAGGTCGGCCACGAGCGTGTCCCGCTGTTCGTCCCGGCCCTGCGTGAGCCCCTGCTCGCGGACGACGTCGTTGAGGTGAATGACCTCCAGATCCGTCGCGAGGCGCTCGGTGGCGGTCGTCTTCCCGGTCCCGGGGGTGCCGGTGACGGCGACCCTCACCGGGCGACCACCCCGTTCAGCACCTCGACGGCCCGCTCGGTCCCGGCGCGGGTCCCGCAGGTGACGCGGATACACTCCGGGAGGCCGAAACTCGAACAGTCCCGGACGATGACGCCCTCGCGCTGGGCGGCGTCGGTCACCGCCTCGCCGTCACCCACCTCGGCCAGGACGAAGTTGCCCCCGCTCTCCCAGGTGGGCGCATCGAGTTCGTCGTACATGTACCGGCGGGCCCACCGCGCTGTCTCGACGGTCCGCTCGACGTGTTCGTCGTCTTCGAGTGCGGCCATGCCGGCCCGGCAGGCCAGCGAATTCACCGCGAAGGGGGTGTTGACCCGCTCGTAGGCGTCGGCCCACGCCGCCGGGACGAGCGCGTAACCCAGCCGCAGGCCCGCCAGCCCGTAGGCCTTCGAGAAGGTCCGCAGGATGGCGATGTCCTCGCGCTCCTCGAGCAGTGAGCGGGCGCTGTCGGCCTCGGTGAACTCCGCGTAGGCCTCGTCGACGACCACCAGCGTCTCCGGGTCGGTCTCCCCGGCCACCCGCTCGATTTCGCCGGGGCTCATCTCCGAGCCCGTGGGGTTGTGTGGCGTCGTGAGATAGACCGCGCGGTGGCCGTCGTAGGCCCCGAGGACGTTCGCGGCCGACTGGGCGAAGTCCGCGGCCTTGCGGAGGGGGTAGGTGTCGACGCCGGCGTCCCGGTAGCGGGCGCTCATCGGGTAGTAGGCGAACCCGGGGTCCGGGACGAGCACGCGGTCGCCCGGCGAGAGGAAGGTCCGCGCGAGGTAGTCGAGGACGCCGTCGCCGCCGGGCGAGAGCCAGACCTGCGCCGGCGGGAGGTCCCACCGGTCGGCGAGGGCGGCCGTGAGGTCGGTGTGGACGGCCTTCGGGTAGGTGTGGACGCCGGGGGCGGCTTCGCGGATGGCCGCGACGGCGGCGGGGCTGGGACCGAAGGGGTTCTCGTTCGAGGAGAGTTTCACCAGGTCCTCGGGGTCGAGGTCGAGGTCGCGTGCGACCTCTTCGATCCCCCGGCCGGCGCTGTAGGGCGTGTGCGTAGAGAGGTCCCGTGGGTTCATGACCGGGACAAGTCGACGGCCGGCCTTAAACCAAGTGCAACGGTAACGGTTTTGGCCGCCAGGGGCGATGTGCCGGCAGGGCGTGTGGCCTAGCGGACAGGGCGAGGGGTTCCTAACCCCTCGATCGCGGGTTCGAATCCCGCCACGCCCGTTCTGCGAGGAGCGGACGCGACGAGCGAACGGGCCCCGGGATTCTAAGCAGGGAACACGCAGCCCGCGAGCGAAGCGAGCCGGAACGTGTGACCGGGGTTCAAATCCCCTGCGTGCTGCGATTCAGCACGCCTCGCGTTGCTCGGCGGCTTCA
>CAZUWC010000097.1:0-6891 GCA_964623935.1 uncultured Halobacteriales archaeon | reverse complement strand
GTGCAGTAGGTGCAGGTGTACCGGCAGGCCGTGGTGAGCGGGACGAAGACGTTCCGACAGAAGGAGAGTTCGTCGGCCGCCTCGACGTCGTCGGGGCCGACCGAGAGCAGGCGCTGGACGTCGTCTTGCTCGACGGTGATGTCGATGTCGTACTCGGCGGCGCCCGGGAACACGCTCGCCCCTCGAACCGCGAGGGGCAAAGGGCTATCGACCCGTTTCACTTTCAGGGTTCGCCGAGACGGACACGCACCGGGTATGTCTCCGGTTTGTCGGCGCCTACTCGGCTTCTTCCTCGTCCTCGCGTTTCTCGCGGGCACAGAACGCCAGCAGGTCCGAATTCCAGCCGTCCTTGTTGCGTCCATCCGTCAGGCGGCGTCGCGACCGGAACCGCACGATGTAGGCACACTCCTTGTTGACATCACTCGAGATGCCGAACTTATCGTTGTAGTTATGGTCGTACTTGCTATTGGTGGTCGAGACGCTGGAGAAGCTGAGTTCGGTAGCGCTATCGTCCAGTTTCGTCCAGCTATTCTGGTCGTTTCGCTGGATGTGTAGTTGTGCGCCAGCCATGTGGGGATGGTAGACCGTGTATCTGAGTTCGACGTTATCGGGCGTGATTGGTTGGCACCTGTCCTGATCGAGCTGGACGACACGGACCTTCCTGAATTCGGTGTTATTGTCGACGACGATCCGGTTGAGTGACCATCCGCTTCCGGGGAGATCCCGCCAGGTGTTGCCGATCTGTTCCTGGACTTCGAACTTTATCGCGATTGTCTTGTCATCCACCGGTGGATTGCCCGGCACCGGCTGGCCCGCGTCGGTGTTCCCCTCGGGCGGCATCGATTCCGGGGTGAGTGGCCCGGTGTCGAGTCTGGCCAGTTTACTGGTATCCGACCAGGCGTAATTATTGAGACTCATAGAGGTATTCGCGTTCCGAATGACCTCGTCGGCACGTATCCAGCCATCCGGCTTCAGATCGCCGGGCTTGACTTCCACTTCGACCATATCGAAGGGATTGACACTGAACAGGTACCCGATCGTAACTTTGTTGAACAGATTGTTACCGTCGCCAACAATCTGATCGAAATTCGATGGCGACCCACTGGCACCGTTCTCGAGTTGTGAGTCACCAACCTTGAACCGGTAGCGGATGGGGTTGACTGCGGCCCCCCGTATCGGGACGCCTCCTACCGGAAGCTCGCCCTCGAGGTGGAGTGACCTGTAGAACGCGTACTTGTTGGACGCCGTGTACCCCTGCCTGTCGAAGTCGTTCAGGCTGTTCGAATCCGGGATCGCGTATCGACCGACCCGTAACCAGGCCGGCGGGCGCGGTCGTCCGGGGTAATCGACACAGTGGTCGATGTGTTCACAGTAGCCCGCGTCTTCCCTGTCGCTCTGACGGCCGTCGCTCGGAGACTCGTCAAGCAGCGTGTTCGACCCGTACGAAATTTCGAAAAACAGGTCGGCCCCACCGATCAGTTCGACCGGTGGGAACGGTGACGGCGTCTTCTCGAATTCGGTCCTCGAGTAGTAGATGAGATACCACCCGTTCGCGTCGGTGGTGTCCGTCCCGAGCGGGTCGGGCTCGACGATGTCCGCGTCGAAAACCTCCACCTGGAGAGCCGGAAGCGGTATCTCTGTTTCGCAGTCCGTTATCTGTCCACAGACGTAGCGACACCCCATCTCCTCCATGAGCTGACAGTACTGGTCGGGAGTGAAACACCAGTCAACCTCTAACTCCTCGCCGGACTCGGCGAATTCTACAGTGGTGTACGTCGTCTGTGTGGTTTCACCTCCCTCCTCGGCACAGGGGTCCGGAACCACGACGTCGACGATAATTGGCTCGCCCGGCGGGACCTGTTCCTCGTCGATGATTACGCCCTCGAATCGGCCGTTTCCGTCGAGTTCCGTCCTGGTGCCGTCGACCTCCGCTCGGCCCTCGGACGCCTCCCCGTCCTGCCTGTAGAACAGGAGCGTGCCGTTCGAAATCGGTACCTCGAAACCCTCACATGGGCGCGCACAGACGCGCCCCGAAATCGTGTAGCTCATTAAATTGCACCGTATTGTGCTACGATTTTATCCACAAATAATGAGTATAAAAAGCTATCGGCCAGTTGTGAAATACATATTTGATAACCAAGATAAATTATCTAAGTGCCGGATGCCAGCGGATGCTGGGGGCGAAACCGAGGATTCGCCGGCTCGCTACCGCGCCCACTCGACCATCCGCCCGTAGGTCTCGTCGGTCCCGAGCGCGTCTGCGTCGCCCACGAGGACGAGTGCCTTCTTCGCGCGGGTCAGCGCGACGTTGACGCGCCGGTAGTCCTCGAAGATGGGGCTGTCGAGGTCCTCGCTTGCGACGAACGAGATGACGATCACCTCGCGGCTGGACCCCTGGAACCGGTCCACGGTGTCGACGGCGACGCCCTCCGGAACGCGCTTGCCGATTTCTGCGACCTGCGCCCGGTAGGGTGCGATGACGCCGATGTCCTCGACCTGGACGCCCGCGTCGAGAAACGACCCCACCGTCTCGGCGACCGCCGCGGCCTCGACGGGGTTCGTGTTGCCCTCGGCGTGGCCATCGGGGTCGACGAACGCGACCCCGTCCCGGAGGTGTTCCGGCAGCGCCGCCGGATCGACTCCGGGGAGATCACCGACCTGCTGGGCAGCCACGGCGCCCGTCGCGGGCCGCAACGCCCCGTCGTAGAACTCCCGGGACGAGAATGCCTGGATGCGCTGGGCCATGCGGTACTGCTGGTCGAGCATGACGCTCGCCTCGGGGTAGGCCTCGATGGTCCGCTCGAAGAGACTCCGGCCGAGGTCCGCGACCGCGTCGTCGTCTTTCCCTGCTTCGGAGCGGACCACGGGTGGAAGCTGGTGGTGGTCGCCGACGAGGACGGAGCGGTCCGCGAGCGTCACCGCCGCGAGCGTCCCGGGTTCGGTCAGTTGCCCGGCCTCGTCGACGACTGCGACGTCGAAGGACTGCTCGCGCATGACCCGCGAGCCACAGGAGGCCGTCGTCGCCGCCACGACGTCCGCCGCCAGCAGCCGGCTCGCACACTCCTCGGGCTCGCCCGCCGTCTCGAGGCGGTATCCCTGCATGTCCTCGCGGACGCCGCTCTCGGTGCCGACCCTGACGACGTCGGTGAAGCCCTGGTCTTCCAGCGCTTCGATGGCGTTGTCCACCGCCCGGTTGGTGAAGGCCGACAGGAGGACTCGCTGGTCGCGCTCGACGAGCGCCCGAACGGCCCGCGCGAGCGTGTGGGTCTTGCCCGTCCCCGGCGGTCCGTGCACGAGCGCGATGTCCTCGGCGCCGACGGCCAGACGCACTGCCGTATCTTGAGAGTGGTTGTTGTCGACGAACGTCTCCTCGACGTCGGCGAACTCCGGTTCGCGTCGCTCGAAGAGGACGTCCTTCCACTCGGGCGGCCGGGTCAGCACGGCGTCGTGGAGCGCCGTCAGCATCCGGTCGGTGCTCAGTTCCGAGGGGTAGACGTCCAGCCGGCGCAACGCGATGGGCTCGTCGGCGGTGACGACCACTTCCTCGCCGAGGCGTTCGACGCGTGCCAGTTCGGCCTCCCCCGCGACGGGGTCACCGTCGCTGGCGAGTACCAGGTCGCCCTCCCGAATCTTCGAGACCGCACCCGTGCCGGTCGCGCGGAGTTCCCACCGCCCGCCCGGGAGTTCGCGCCGGCCGGCCGGTTCGAGTTCGACCAGCGCGCGGTCGTCACCTGCCCGCTCGTCGGCGGACTGATCCCAGAGTTTCGCGTACTCGCGGTGGACCTCGCGGCGTTCGGCCTCGACTGCGCGGTAGTAGCGGTCGAAGTACTCGCGCTCCTCTTGGGGAACCGGCGAGCCGACCTGTCCGGCCTTGGACTCCTGGTCGAGTCGGCCCGAGACGGCCATGCAGGTGTCCTGTTCGAAGCAGTACTCGCACTTGGCGTCGGCCTCGTAGCCCGTCGGTACGTCGACGTCGTGTTCCATCGCGGCGAGTTCGTTTCGCGCCCGGAGGACGAACTCCAGCAACCCCGGCCCGATGGAGAAGTCCTTGGCGGGCGAGAGGTCGCCCGACTCCCCGGCCCTGTCGACGGCGGCGTTCTTCGTATAGAGGAGCGTTCCGGTATCGGGCGCCGTCCCGCGTTCGCCCAGTATCAGCCCGTAGCAGGCCGCCTGGACCTTGTCCTGAAACCGGGGTTCCCGGCGGGTGTTCTTGCCGGTCTTGAGTTCGACCGGCGACCCGCGGCGCACGGCATCGGCACGCCCCTTCAGGCCGTAGCGCCCGCTGAGCAGCGTCTGCTCGGAGCGCCAGTCGTCGCCCCCGGTGAGGGTGCCCTGCTGGAGCCACCCCTGGATGGCGCTCGCGTGCTGGTCGACCTCCGACCGCATGGCGTCGGCGTCGACACCCAGCAGCCCCAGTTCCAGGCCGGCCTCGCGGACGCGTTCCTCGACGGACTCCTCGACGCTTTGCCCGCGCAGCAGGTCGCCGAACACCTCGTGGACGATAGTCCCCTTGACGACGGGCTCCGCGAGTGGCGTCCCGCCGATCTTGTTCAGGTAGTACATGCGGGGACACTGGACCCACTGGCGGACGTCGGTCACGTCCACGACGAAGTCCGGTTCCACGACGACCATCGTCCCCTCGCCCGTCGTGTACTGTGTCTCCCCGCGATACTCGCGTTGTTCGGCGTCGTAGACGGCGAGGTCCATCCCGGCTTCGAGGTACTCGGCGGTCTCGGTCCACTTGCCCCAGAGGGTAACCGTCTCCTGTTCGCCACGGCCACGGTCGGGTCGCAGTCCGACCTCCAGGAGGTCACGCTCGCCGTACTGTGTGTCGACAGAGTGCGGGTTCCCTACGTCGGTGACGACGCCGCGAAGATGCACGTCCGCGCCCACGCGGGCCCGGCGAAAAACGCTGTCGGTAACGGTCACGACCGTATGAGGCGAACTGGACGACAACACAACGTTTACCGGGCAACCTCGGCAATTTCCGGGCGTGCGTCTGCTGACCGACCCGACGAAGCGCCGCTGGCTGGGCTGGGGAGCACTCGCGCTCGTGTTCCTCCTGGTCAACGTCCACCGGCTCTCGACGGCCGTCCTCTCGGACCGACTCGTCGCCGACTTCGGCGTCACGGCCGCCCAACTGGGAACGTTACACGCCTCGTTTTTCGTCATCTACGCGCTCACCCAGGTCCCGTCGGGTGTGCTCGCCGACCGGTACGGGCCCCGGTACGTCGGTGCGGGCGGCGCTGTCGTCCTCAGCCTCGGTGCCATCGCGTTCACGGCGAGCGGGAGTTACATCGCGGCCTTCCTCGCGCGAGCCCTCATCGGCCTCGGGAGCAGCGTGGTCTTCGTGACCATCCTCCGGTTCTGTGCGAACTGGTACCGGAACGACGAGTTCGGGACCATGACGGGCCTGACGGCGGGCATCGCGGGCCTGGGGGCCATCTTCGCGACGACGCCGCTGGCCCTCGCCATCGAAGCATTCGGCTGGCGTCCCGCGCTGTCGGCACTCGGCGCACTCGGATTCCTCGCTGCCGTGGCGGTGTTCCTCCTGGCCCGGCAGTCCCCCGAGACGGCCGGCCTCGCCCCCATCGACGACGTGCCCGAACAGCCCTCGGTGACGCTGCGCGAGACCGCCGGGTATCTCCGGGACCTGCTCGGGGACGGCGATCAGTACCTGCTCTCGGTCATCTTCTTCGCGGCCAACGGGACGGTCCTGACGATAATCGGCCTCTGGGGGGTGCCGTACCTGGTCGTCCTCTACGGGCTGGACGTGACCACTGCCTCGTACTACACCCTGCTCGGGTCGGTCGGCATACTCGTCGGGTCGCCCACGGTCGGGTGGGTCTCGGACCGACTGGGTCAGCGACTCCTCCCGATGGTCGTCGGTCTCGGCGTCTTCCTGCTCTCCCTCGCGATCGTCCCCGTCTTCGGGACGCCGCCGCTACCAGTAGTGGCCCTCACGTTCTTCGTCGCGGGGTCGTCCATCGGGTTCACCATGCTCTCGCTGTCGGTCGTCAAGGAGTCCTACCCCGCCGAGGCCAGCGGCGTCGCCACCGGGACGGTCAACGCCGCGGGGTTCTTCGGCGCGACGGTGCTCCCGCCGCTGATGGGCCTTGTCCTCGACCGCTACCGGACCGGTGACGTCGTCGCGGGGACCGTCGCCTACACCGAGTTCGGCTACCGGGTTGCGTTCGGCGTCACGACGGTCGCGGTGGCCGTGGCCTTCCTCAGCGCGCTCGCGCTGTACGCCCGCCGGCGGCCCGCAGCCCTCGAGGTGGGCGAGAGCGTCGCGTGAGCGCGCAACCGGGACGTATTTTGCGCTGTGGTCCCTCCAGCCGGTATGCGCGTTCGCGACTGGCAGGACATCATGGACGAGGTGGTCGAGAGCGGCGTCGACCCGGCCGGCTGGCGGGCGGTCGGCGGCGACCGCGCCTCGGGCATCGGCGAGGACCTCTACGTCGGCCACCCCGGTGTGGGGGTGTTCCAGCTCAAGACCTACGCGAAGAACCCCTTCGAGGTCCAGGGCGTGGGGACGCAGGTCGCCCGCCGCATCGACGACGAACTCGATCCGCTCTTTCCCGACGAGACCGACGCGCCGGGCCACTTCGGCGTCCAGCAACCCCCGACCGACGAGGACGAGGCCGAGCGGAAGGTGAAGAACCTCCAGACGGTCGTCGAGACACACGCCGAGGCCCCCACCTCGCCGGCGGCGCTGTTCGAGGACATCATGGACGCCCTGGACAGCCCCGCGTACGGCCCCATGGAGTTCGAGGGGACCGACCGGCCCGACCGGATGGACGACCTGACCGACACGTTCGAGGAGGCCGAGGAACTGCTCGACGCCGAGTTCGAGGACGTCATCGACGAGGACGTGCGCCGGGGATTCCA
>CAZUWC010000096.1:0-6916 GCA_964623935.1 uncultured Halobacteriales archaeon | reverse complement strand
CGACGCCGGTCGCGCGCACCACCTCGCGGGGCGCCTCGTACTCGCCGTTGTACCGGCCCAGGTGGCAGGGGTCGTGGTAGGTGACGGTCCGGTCGATCGAACCCAGGTCGAGGTGGCCGTCCCGGACCAGGTCCTCGACGACCTGGGTGTAGTGGTAGACGTCGATCCCGCCGTCGACGTTCCAGTAGCCGTCCACGGGTGCCTCCATCATCGGGTCGTCGGCGAACTCCGAGAAGTCGATGTCGGAGTACTCGTTGGTGATGGTGTTGTACGAGTGGGGGTCCGTACAGACGATCGAATCGAACTCACACTCCTGGAAGGCGCCGATGAGCGTCGAGGCCTGCTCGACGTAGAGCAGTTCCTCGCCCAGCCGGCGGATGTCGTTGCCGTCGTAGACCTCCGACTCGTAGAGGATGCCGTAGTCGACGCCGGCCTCCTCGAAGATGCGTGCCAGGGCGCGGGCGACCTTCTTGTTGCGGTCGTCGTAGCTGGGGTAGTCGCCGACGTACCAGAGGTACTCGACTGCCTCCTCGCGGGCGTCGGGGATCTCGAAGTCGAGGTCGTCCGTCCAGTCGGCCCGTTGCTGGGCGCTGTTGCCGAAGGTGTTGCCCTGCTGCATGACGTTGCCGTAGACGTCCTGGATGTTGCTGTCGACCATCCCCTCCTCGGTCAGCTGGCGGTTCATATCCGTGAAGTGGGTGAGGTGTTCGATCTCGACCGGGCAGGCGTCCATGCAGGCCATGCACGCGAGGCACGATTCCATGGTCTCGGAGTCGATGACGCTCGTGCCGCCGTCGGCGATGATGGGGGTAGTCTCGCCGGTGGCGTCCCGTTCCTGCCGGTAGGTCTTCAGATCGAGGATGACGTCCCGTGGATCGAGGGGCCGGCCCGAGGCCTTGGCAGGACAGACCGAGGAACACCGGCCACACTTGGTGCAGGCGTCCTGGTCGAGGAGTTGCTTCCAGGAGAAGTCGTCGACGTCGTCCAGCGACTCGGCCTCGGCGGGGTCCAGGGGCACGCCCGGGAGTCGGCGGCCGGCGTCGGGGTCGCGGGCGACGATGTTCGCAAACGAGGAGAGCATGTGGAAGGGCTTGGCGTAGGGGATCCACGCGATGAACCAGAAGGCCAACAGTGCGTGACTCCACCAGACGGCGGGGTAGATGGCCGCGGCCGCGTCGGCCGAAAGCCCCCCGACGGCCATCGTCGAGGCGAGGAAGTAGCCGACGAAACTGACCTGCTCGTAGCCCGGGAACTCCGTGCCGACGATGCGGATTGCCTCGGTGGCGTACCCGCCCACGCCGAGCAGGAACAGCGACCACACGAGGAGGTGGTCCTCGCGGTTGGAGTGTCTCCCCCACAGGCGCTCGTTGCGGACGACGTAGCGCCGGTAGAGTGCGACGCCCAGCGCCGCGACGAACACGAAGCCCATCAGGTCCGCGACAAAGGAGTACGAGAGGTAGAAATCCCCCACGAAAAAGGAGTTGCCGGTGAGGGGCTGGTAGACGTCCATGTCGATGGCGAGAATGGTCGTCGCGATCAGCAGGGTCAGGAAGCCCCAGAAGATGCCGGCGTGCATCAGGCCGCCGACCAGGTCGCGGTCGAACTGCTTCTCGTTGGAGAAGGCGATGCGGGCCGCCGACCGGACCCGCTCCCCCAGGTCGTCCAGGCGGTCGAAGGCGTCGTCGGTTCCCTGTCGGTAGCGCGTCACGCGGCCGTAGACCCCGTACAGGAACACCAGGATGGTGACGGCTGCCAGATAGTAGAAGACGGCCTTCCCGGTCGAGCCGATTCCCCAGAAGGTCGGCCGGGTCACCTCGGCTGACTGTAGCGGTATCATGCGTTGAGCGCAGTACGCCGCTCGCTTAAAGCTTGGTACGCCGGGTACTCGAAACCGGTCCCTCGCAGGCGCCGAGAACGGGCCCGGGAGCGGGCCACAGGGTATCGGAAATCCGAAAAGATATGAATCATACGGATTGCTGTCGTTCGTTGCCGGATCGACCGCAGTACAGCGTGCGGTCGACCTGGAAAACGGCGACAGCAATCCGTATCAGTCGTCGGAGGGTGCGGCGCCGGTGTCGCCGGGTTCGATATCGACCTCGATTTCGGCGGCAGCAGCCTTGTACTCGGGGATCTTCGACCGTTCGTCGAGCACGTCGTTGGTCAGCCGGTTCGCGGATGCGGCCGCGAAGTGGGGCGTCGTCCAGATGGCGCCCTCCTTGATGTCCTCGGTGACGTTGGCCTCGACGGTAATCTCGCCCCGCCGGGACTTGACGGTGACGTAGTCGCCGTCCTCGATCCCGTACTCCTCGGCGTCGTTGGGGTGGACGTCGACGAAGTTCTCCGGATACTGGCGGTCGAGCGTCGGCGAGCGCCGGCTCATCGTGCCCGTGTTGTAGTGTTCCTCCAGGCGGGCGGTCGTCAGGATGAGCGGGTACTCCTCGTCGGGGGTCTCCTTGGGCGGCTGGTGGCGAACGCCCTCGATCTGGCCGAGGCCGTTCTCGGTCTCGAACTCCTCCTCGTAGAGGTACGAGTCGCCCTCGTCGCCGGGCTCGTAGCAGGGCCAGTGGATCCCCTCCTCGCCGAGCAGGTCGTACGTCATGCCGTGCATGATCGGGCAGACCTGCCGCAGTTCCTCGAAGACCTCCTCGGGGCCGTCGAAGTCGAATCCCTCGCCGAACAGGCGGGTCCCGACCTCACAGAGGATCTCCAGGTCGTGTTTGGTGTTCTCGTGGACCTTCTCGACGGGGCGCATCCGCTGGACCCGGCGGTCGGTGTTGGTGACGGTCCCGCCGCGTTCGGCCCAGGTCGTCGCCGGGAGGACGACGTCTGCCAGTTCGGCGGTCTCGGTCATGAAGATGTCCTGCACGCAGAGGAACTCCAGGTCCTCCTTGAACCGCCGCTCGGCCGCGTTCCCGTCGGGTTCGCTCATGATTGGGTTCTCGCCCATCACGTACAGCCCGAACACGGAGTCGCCGATGGCGTGGGAGATCTCGACGTTCGTCAGCCCGGGCTCGTCGGGGACCTCGAAGCCCCAGACCTCCTCGACGGACTCGCGGGCCTCGTCGTCGTCGACGAGCTGGTAGCCCGGCAGGACGTTGGGCATCGCGCCGACGTCACAGGTGCCCTGGACGTTGTTCTGGCCCCGGAGCGGGTTGACGCCCGTGCCCGGCCGGCCGACGTTGCCCGTGATGAGCGAGAGGTTGATCTCGTTTTGGACGTTGTCGACGCCGCAGGTGTGCTGGGACATCCCCATCCCGGTGAAGATGGCGGCGTTGTTCGCCATCGCGTACTTCTCCGCGGCGAGTTCGATGTCTTCGAGGGGGACGCCACACTCCTCGGCGGCAGCCTCCTTGTCGAAGTCCGCCAGGGTCTCCGTGAGGTGCTCGAAGCCCTCGGTGCGCTCCTCGATGAACTCCTCGTCGATCCAGCCCTCCTCGGGGTTCTCCTCGTGCTTTTCGAGGATGGTCTTGATGACGATGTTCAGCAGCGGGATGTCCGTCCCCGGTTCCAGCTGGAGGTGCATGTGGCGGTCGGTCTCGTCGATCTCGAACGACTGCGTGGTCTTGTTGGCGTGGGGGTCGACCTGGATGACCGTCGCCCCCTCGAGGACGGCCTGCCGGAAGTACTGGCTGTTGGCGATGGGGTGTTGCTCGCCGGGGTTTGCCCCCTGGATCCAGAAGAGATCCGCCGCCTCCTCGAGGTCGGCCATGCTGTTGGTCATCGCGCCCATCCCGAGGCTGGTCCGGAGCGCCCACACGGTGGAGGCGTGACACATCCGCGTGCAGTTGTCGACCTGGTTGGTCCCGTACCGGCGGGCGAGCTTCTGGATGAGGTAGTTCTCCTCGTTCATCGTCTTCGAGGAGCCGAAAAAGCCCATCCCGTCGGGGCTGTGCTCCTCTCGGATGCGCTCCATCTCGGAGACGATGAGGTCGTAGGCCTCCTCCCATGTGGCCTCGCGGAACTCGCCGTCCTCCTTGATGAGGGGGTCTGTCAGGCGGTCCTCGTGGTCGACGACTTCGGTCGCCGCGCCGCCCTTGATGCAGATGCGGCCCTCGTTGACCGGGGCGTCGGCCCACGGGCGGAACTGCATGTCTCCCGGTTCCTCGCCTGGCTGTACCTGGATACCGCACCCGACACCACAGTACGGACAGATTGTCTTGACTGGGTCTTGATCGCTTGACATGGTTTTCGTATGCGCCGCGGGTGGTCGCTCTCCCGGGCTACTCCCCTGAAAGTGGCCCCTCCACGGCCATGAATCTTTCTCAGGAACACGAGAGACACGGAGGGCCCGGTTTCACCGGGTCGCCACCCGAGACGGTTGTCGACGAAGCCACGATTCCCGACGGAAACGTTCACACCGCGGGCGGGTCTACCGTCGGTATGGAACTCACGCGGGAACTCGTCGAGCGCACGGCCGGGGAATACGCGGACAGCGAGGCGCTGTACGCCGTCGAGCAGCAACACGTCGACATCCTCCCGGGGATGGTCCGGGACGGCGAGTACGGCTGGCGGGACGTCGAGTGGGTCGTCCAGTGGTACTACAGGCGGTATCTCGGGGCCTATCCGGGCGAGGAGCGGCGCGCCCGGGAGGACGCGTTCGGGGACAACGGCTTCGAGGACATCCGCGATACGCTGTCCGCAGTGGTCGAATCCGGCGACGTCGGGGAGAAGCTCCGACAACTGACGTCCCTGGAGGGGGTCGACGTCCCGGTGGGGTCGGCGTTCCTCCAATTCCTCTTTCCCTCCCGATACGTTGTGGTTGGCGAGCGCGAGTGGGGCGTCTTGCGCGAGGCTGGCGAACTCGACGCGCCGTATCCCGACCCGCCGACGGTCGAGGAGTACCGCACCTACCACGGGGTCTGCCGGGACCTGATCGAACGGTTCGACGTCGACGCCTGGACGCTCTACCGGGCGCTGTGGCTGCTCGGAGCCGACGAGTAAACGGTTGTCATAGTGATTGCTGTAAGCCTTTTCCGGATCAACCGCACGATGTGACGCGGTTGAAACGGTAAATCGTTACAGCAATCACTATCACTCCGCGCCGAGCGGGGCGTCCGCGAGTAGCGTCTCGTCGTCGACGGCGTCCGCGAGGCCGAGGCGTTCGACGGTCTCGCGTGCCGGACGGCCGTCGGGCCCCCAGCCACGCTCGCGGTAGTAGGCGTCGAGCATGGCCTCGAACTCCCCGGCGTCGACGGCTTCGCCGGCGTTCGGGCCGGACTCCAGGGGTTCCTGGAGCGTCCGGGGGAGTGCGTCGTCGTTCCGCGAGACGCCCTCGCGGACGTTGAACAGGCGGGTGAGGTTCCAGATCCGCTCGCCGACCGTGGCGAGGTCGCCCTCGACGGCGACCCCGACGGCGTCGAGCCACTCGGCCCCGAGATCCTCGAAGACGTCACCCACGAAGTCGTCGACGATGAGCGACCAGAGGACGGACCGGCGGTCCTGTTCCCCGATGACGGCCGCTGCCGCACGGTCGGGTTCCCAGCCACCCTCGAAGACCTCGCGTTCGACCGGCCGGGCCCGGCGGTGGCAGGCGCCGCGGTCGCTGGTCGCGTACGCCAGCGCCATGCTGTGGGCGCCCCGGGGGTCGTAGGCGGGCAGTTCCATCCGCTTGACCGTCGGAACCAGGCTCTCGCCGCCGAACCGCTCGGCGGCCGCGTCGACACCGCCGGCCAGCGCGTCACCCAGCGGCGTCTCCCGGGTCGCGATGTCCTCGAGCAACGCACGGGCGCCCTCGGGGTCGCCGAACGCGTATGACTCCGAGAGCAACCCCTCGTCGCCGGCCTTGATCGCCCAGGCGACCGCGCTGCCGGCGCTGATGAGATCCATCCCGAGCTGGTTGCAGGTCTCGCCCAGCGCCGCCACGGCGTCGAAGTCGTCGATACCCAGCCCCGCGCCCAGCGACATCGCGGTGGCCCCCCGCGGGACGTGCTCGCCCTCCCCGGTCTCGACGCGAAAGCCCCCGGGGTCGTCCTCGTCGTCGTACTCCCGCCCGGCGGCGAGTCGCCGGACTGCAGCGATCCCGACGTCCTCGGCGCCCTCGAACTGGCCCTCCTCCCAGCCACGCGTCGAGAGGACACCGGTCACGTTGGCGAAGTCGACCGTCTCGACGGTCCCGCTGGCACGCAACCACTTGCCCGTCTCGTCCTCGCGGTACCGCTCGGCGTACTCCTCGCGCAGGCGTGCCAGGGCCTCGGGGGGGTCACCGTGGGCGACGACAGCCTTCAGCCGCTTGGCGCCCATCACGGCACCGGCCCCACCCCTGCCGGCGTGGTGGTCGCCGGCGTCAGAGGCGATCGTCGCGTAGGCCACGCCCTGTTCCCCCGCCGGGCCGATACACGCTACCGCCGCGTCGGGGAACTGTTCGGTCGTCGTGGCGACGTCCTCGCCCCACGTCGTCGCGGGGTGGAGGGCCGCCTCGCCGTCTTCCACGACGATACGGACCGGCTCCTCGGCCCTGCCGGTCACGACCAGGCCCATGTGCGTCCCGAGCGCGCCCGCGAGGGCGTCCGGGAACGACCCGCCAGCGTAGGAGTCGAGGAACCCGCCGGTCAGGGGCGACTTCGTGACGGCGGCGTACCGCGACTCGCCGGGGACCAGCCCCGAGACGGGGCCGAGCATGAAACAGAGGACGTTCGCCGGACCGAGCGGGTCGGTCCCGGCCTCGAGTTCCTCGTAGAGATAGCGCGCGCCCAGCCCCTTGCCGCCGACGAACCGGGCGAGCCATCCGTCGGGGATGGGGACGCTCTCGGCCGTCCCCGCCGAGAGGTCGACGCGCAAGAGGCTATCGGCCATCGGGACAGTCATCCCCGCAGGCTATGCCGCGTGTCGGCAAAAGGATTGCCACGTGGCGGTCCAGGACTTGTCGTTGTCGTCAGAGATGCGAC
The DNA here is from genome assembly GCA_964623935.1 of uncultured Halobacteriales archaeon. Taxonomy (GTDB): domain Archaea; phylum Halobacteriota; class Halobacteria; order Halobacteriales; family Haloarculaceae; genus SW-9-67-25. The sequence continues at coordinate 32 of CAZUWC010000096.1, read as the reverse complement.
CGTCGAGACCGGCCAGAAAGCCCCCGCGTGCT
>CAZUWC010000095.1:0-7011 GCA_964623935.1 uncultured Halobacteriales archaeon | reverse complement strand
GTCTCGGTCGTCTCGTAGCCGCGCTCGCTCGCAACGTGCGTCTCGGCGACCAGACCAGCCGCCCGGAACTCCGCCAGTAGCCCGTGGAGGTCGCTCTCACAGAGGTCGGTCTCGGCGAGGAGCGTTCGGACGGCGACGCCGTCGCGGGCCTCGAGTTCGAGCAGCAGACCGAGCGCCCGCTCGTCCGGAACTGCGGTCAGGACCTGCCGGAGCGGCGCCGGGACCGCACGCGCGGCGGTGACCAGCGGCGACGCACCCTCGACGGGTTCCAGGTCGGCGTTCGGGAGGTGCCGGCGCTGTCCCGTCTCGGGGTCCCGGACGAGACTCGACTCGCCGGATTCCTTGAGCAACACGTACCGGGTCCCCTCGTCGTCCCGGACCGTTCGCATACCCCCCCTTCGGTCCTGTGTGTATTAGTCCTGTTCGTCGAGGTACTCCCGGGCGGCCCGGTACCGGTAGAGGCCGAAGGCAAAGGCGGCGAGGCCGGCGACGAGCAACTGCCCGCCCAGCGTGTAGTCGGCCTCGAAGACGAGGAACATGGCGCCAAGCGAGGTGGCCAGGAGTGCGGCGTTGAACACGAGGACCAGCGCCCAGAAGCGCCGCGAGAGTTCGGGGTCGACGTCGTTCTCCGCGGGGTCGGGCACGGAGGGGACATCCGGTCCGATGTCGAGCGACTCGGCGTCGGGTTCGCGGTACTGCTCGTCGACGCGTTCCTGCTCGCGCCACGATCCCGGGGACTCGCCGTCCTCCGGCGGACTCCCGTCGAGCACGGCCGGCCCTTGGGAGTGACGCACAAAAGCGGTAGCGATGACATCCTCCGGGTCCGTCGGGTCACCCTGGCCCGGCCTCGATGGCCGTGAGCACCCCGAAGAGGGCGGTTCGCGTCTCGCGGACGTCCAGCCCGGCCGCCTCGACGGTCGACAGGGGGCGCTGGTTCCACCGGCAGGCGTGTTTCTCGAAGTGGGCATCGGCCCGCCAGTCTTGGAAGCGCGCGAGGGCGCCGACATCGCTGCGGCCGTGTTCGAGGAGGAGCACACGCCCCTCGGGCCGGCAGGCACGCGCCATCTCACGGAGTGCGGCCTCGGGGTCCGGGAAGGTACACGTCGACAGCGACGAGACGACGGTGTCGAAGCTTTGGTCCGCGAAGGCCAGCGCGCCGGCGTCCATCTCCTCGAAGGAGACGCCGGGCCCGCCGTGGCGCTCGCGGGCGATGGCCAGCATCTCGGGGCTGACGTCGACCCCGACGTACTCGACGCCGTCGGGGAGGTACTGCAGGTTCAGCCCCGTCCCGCAGGCGACGTCGAGGACGCGGCCCCCTGCCCGGCCGAACAGGTCCCGGCGGTACCGACCCGTCAGCAGGCGGTTGAGCCAGGTCAGTCGCGCCATGCGGTCGGCCTGGGTGGCGTAGGTTTCGCGGACCTCCGCGACGGACGCCCGTCGCTGGTCGTGGAGTCCAGTGCTGTCGGTCGGTTCGGTCTCGGATCTGTCGTCCATCGCTCTGTGTGCCATGTGCGACCGTCGGGTCGCCGGCAAGGTAGCGGTTCCTGCCCGTCTGTTGGGCGGGTTTATATCTCTCGACGGTGTCGTGGCTCGGACGACCGTAGGCGCGGGGGAGCGAAAAGGCTTCCCTGGCCCGCAGCCAGTTGTTGTCGGAGTTATATTTATGGTTGTCAGTCCCGTACACCGGCACGGGGATGGGAGAGACGTTCTACACCGCGCTGGGTGTCGACGACGAGGCCGACGGGGACGCGATCCGTCGTGCGTACCGTAACCTGGTGAAGGAGTGCCACCCGGACGTCAGCGACGACCCCACCGCCCCCGAGCGGTTCAAGCGGCTGACGACCGCCCGGAACGTCCTCCTCGACGACGACGAACGCGCCCGCTACGACCGGCTCGGCCACGATGCCTACGTCCGCGAACAGGTCGACTCCGGCGTGTGGGCCGACGCAGTGACGACGCGCCAGGTCGGCGACGGCGGGCACGCCGCCGGAGCGGGCGCGTCGAATGCCGGCCAGGCAACGAGGGACCGGTCGGTCTGGCTCGGTGAGAGTGGGAGTCGACGGGACAATCACGCCTCACAGAGTGGCGGTCACGGGCAGTCGACCGGTGGCGCTGGGGAGTCCCGAGACCCACACGCCTGGCAGCGCGCCTCCCCGGTCTACAGGCGCGTCGGCGTCCGACCGCGTTCCCGTCGCTCGGCCTGGGACAGGCTCGGCGGGGGACTCCGCTCGGTCGGCGCGTGGCTCCCGCTGCACGCCGTCCTCATCTGTAGCGCAGTCGCGACGGCCTGGTTCACCTACATCCAGACCAGCCGAGTGCTGGCGGGGTTCCTGCCGGCCCTCGCGGTCAGCGGCCTCCTCGTCGTGGTGGTCGCCGTAGTCTCTGTCGTCCACCTCGTCTCAGAGGTGTACACCTGACGGGTGCCGGCCCGACCACGCCGGGCACGGACTCGATGGCAAACAGTTTGAGCGTTCCGCGGATACGTGGAGCCATGGACGTACGCACCATCGCCGACCTCGACCCGGGGGAGCGCCGGGCGCTGTTCGACCGGGAGGCAGGCGTCGAGACCGTCCGCGAGGACGTCCGCGACATCGTCGCCCGCGTCCGCGAGGAGGGCGACGTCGCACTCAGGGACTTTTCCGAGGAGTTCGACGGCGTGACCGTCGGCAACGTCGACGTGACCGACCGCGCGGCGCGTGCCGTCGACGAGGTGGACGAGGACCTGCTCGCGGCCATCGAGACCGCGGCCGAGAACATCCGCGCCTTCCACGAGCGCCAGGTGCCCGAGGACTGGCGGGCGGAGTTCGACGGCCGGGAACTGGGCCGGCGCTTCCGCCCCGTCGAGAGCGCCGGGGTCTACGCGCCCGGTGGCACAGCCGCCTACCCCTCCAGCGCGCTGATGGGCGTCATCCCCGCGAAGGTGGCGGGCGTCGAGCACGTCGCCGTCGCGACCCCGCCGGCCGAAACGCTGAACCCCGCGACGCTTGCGGCAATCGAGGTCGCGGGCGCCGACGCGGTCTACCAGGTCGGGGGCGCACAGGCCGTCGCCGCGCTGGCCTACGGGACCGAGACCGTCTCCGCGTCGGACGTCGTCGTCGGGCCCGGGAACCGGTGGGTGACCGCCGCCAAGGCCCAGATCCGGGGCGACGTCGAGATCGACTTCCTCGCCGGACCGAGCGAACTGCTGGTGGTGGCCGACGGGGCCGCCGACCCCGAACTGGTCGCGGCCGATATGCTCGCCCAGGCCGAACACGACACCGACGCATCGGTGGTCGCGGTGACCGACGACGAGGATCTCGCCGGGGAGATCGTCGCGGAGATCGACCGCCAGATCGACGACCGCGAGCGCCGGGAGGTCATCGAGGGTGCCCTCGCAAACGACGCCAGCGGCGTGTTCCTCGCGCGGTCGATGAGCGAGGCGGCGCTGTTCGCCGAGGAGTACGCCGCCGAGCACCTCGCCATCCTCGCCGACGACGAGGAGGCGTTGCTCGACCGCATCGACAGCGCCGGGTCGGCGTTCCTCGGTCCCTCCTCGCCGGTCGCAGCGGGCGACTACGCCAGCGGCCCGAACCACGTCCTGCCGACAGGGGGACGGGCCCGACTCGTCGGTGGCCTCTCGGTCGATACGTTCCTGCGGTCGAGTACCGTCCAGCGCATCTCCGAGTCCGGGCTGGCGGACCTCCGGGAGACCATCACGACGCTGGCCCGCGCGGAGGGCCTGGAGGCACACGCCGAGAGCGTCGAGCGGCGGTTTTCGGACGGGGAGTGATAGTGATTGCTGTAACGATTTACCGTTTCAACACCGTCATATCGTACGGTTGATCCGGTAAAGGCTTACAGCAATCACTATGAGACAGTCGTCGGTGGCAAAGTGTTAACAGCGTGGGCCACGTCCCACCGGGCATGAGCAGTACCCCGGAGCACTCTGACGCCGCCAAGGGCGAACCCGACGGGGCCGCCGTCGCCGTCACCACGCAGGCCGCCGAGGAGGCGCTGGCCCTGATGGACGGCGAGGGGATGGACACCGACGTCGGCGGCCTGCGCCTGTTCGTCCAGCAGGGCGGGTGTGCCGGCCTCTCGTATGGCATGCGCTTCGACCACGAACCCGACGAGGACGACACCGTCACCGAACACCACGGCCTGCGCGTGTTCGTCGACCCGGCGAGCATGAACTACATCGAGGGGTCCCGACTGGCCTTCGATGGCGGCCTCCAGGGGGCCGGCTTCCACGTCGAGAACCCCAACGTCGTCAGCGAGTGTGGCTGCGGCGAGAGCTTCCGCACCTGACGCGACCGTTTTACGCCTTCAGCCCACTGCCCGTGAGTGCCACGACCACGTCCTCGTCGGGCCCGACCAGACCGCGTTCGCGCAGGTCCGACAGCGCCGCGGGGCCGACGGCACAGGTCGGTTCCACGGAGATACCCGCGCGGTCGAGACGCTCGCGTGCGGCCTCGGTCGCGGCCCGGCCGACGGCCACCGCGTCGCCGCCGGTCCGCTCGATGGCAGCGAGGATCTGTTCGCGGCGGGCCGGCTCGGCGATCTGGATGCCGTCCGCGGCGTCGTTTTCCCCGGCGGCCGCATCCGCCCCGTGACGCGCGGCGACCAGCGGGGCCGTCCCGGCGGCCTGGACGCCGAGCAGGCGCGGGATCGCGTCTGTCCAGCCCGCCTCGTGAAGGGCGCGAAATCCCCGGTAGGCACCCAGGCAGAGCGTGCCGTGTCCCAGAGGCGTCACGACGACGTCCGGGACGGACCACTCGCGCTGGGCCGCGATCTCCATCCCCACAGTGGCGGTCCCGGCGAAGAATGCGGGCTGCCAGGCGTGGCTGGCGTACCACCCCTCGCCGTCCGCCACGGCACGGCGGCAGGCGTCGGTGACGTCCCCGCGGTCGCCCTCGACCCGGACGAGGTCGGCGCCGGTCCGCTCGATTGCGCGCAGTTTCGCGGCCTTGGCGTCGGCCGGCGCGTAGATGGCCGCGTCCAGCCCTGCCCGCGCGGCGTAGGTGGCGATGGCGTGGCCGGCGTTGCCCGAGGAGTCCTCCACGAGGCGGTCGACGCCGAGTTCCAGGGCGTGTGAGACGATCGTCGCCGCGCCGCGGTCCTTGAAACTCCCCGTCGGAAACAGGTAATCGAGTTTGAACGCGGCGTCCCACGCGGGCGCCTCGACCAGCGGCGTCCAGCCCTCGTCCAGCGTGACGCGCCGGGAGACGGGCAGGAACTCCGCGAAGGCCCAGAGGCCGCGGTCGCGGTCCAGTTCGGGCGGCGGACCGTCCCCGGCCGGTCGCGGCGGGTCCGCGAAGTCCAGCGCGTGTCCACACTCGCAACGCCAGGGCGCACCGGCCGTCTCGGGGTACTCCCGGCCACAGGACCCACAGCGGTACATACCCGCTCGTCGGGCCGGTCTCCAATCAGTCTGGCGTCCAGTGGGACGCGACAGTTCCTTTCTGAAGGTGAAACAGAACTTCTCCATGTCGAGAGTCGCCATACTGCAAGGGTGGCGCAGGCAGGGAGATATTCGAGGGCGAGGACACGAAGCAGCGGGTGTACGGGGCGGTGTTGCACGCCAGAGAGCCAGTGACGCCAGGGGAGATCGCCGAGCAGGCGGACTGCTCGGAGGAGTCGGCACGGACACACCTGTCGTTCTACGCCGAACTCGGCATCGTCGTTCGGCACGAGGGTCGGCCGGTCAGGTACGAGCGCAACGACGACTACTTCGAGTGGCGACGGGTCAACGAGCTGGCGCGGGAGCACACTGTTGACGAGTTGCAGGCCCGGGTATCGGAACTGACCGACCGGATCGAGGCCTACCGCGACGAGTACGGCGTCGATTCGCCCGCCCAGGTCGACGTCCTCGCGTTCGACGCGGAGCGGGTCGACGACGTGTACGCGGACCTCGGTGATTGGGCCACCGTCACCGAGGAACGCCGCCGTCACGAGCGAGCCCGGAGAAAGGCCGCTGGCTCGACAGGCCCGACGCACAGTTGAGATGGTGCCCGCTGGCGACGGTTCGAGTCCCGCGCCGATAGACCGGGCAGTCCTGGAACGGGTGCGGTCCCGATTCGACGGGCGCCGCACGTTCGTATCGGCGGCAATCGTCGAGACGGGGAAACGACACCTCGGCGTCGATCTGTCCGGCGACTACTATCCGGGGAGAGTGTCCGCCCGTTTCGAGATTCGCTGGTACCGCAACGACGATTTCAGCGTCCACTATCAGGAGGAGCGACGGGACAGTGCGTGGCAGTGTCGATGGGATCGACACGAGAACGCGCACAACTCGCGGGATCACTTCCATCCCCCACCGGCCGCCAGCCACACCGGCGCACAGAACGCGGAGTGGCTCGACGACCCTCGCGACGTGAGCCGACTCGTCCTCGATCGTGTCGAGGAGCGCATCGAGACGCTGTGGGAGCGGTACTGAACGTCATCTGCTGGCCGTGCAACACTGCGTCCGGTTTTATCCACATGTCCGGCGTACCGTCGCCCGGATGAACGACATCACGGTCACCACGACCGACAGCATCGACGGACGGGAAGTCACCGAGTACCTGGGCGTCGTCTCGGGAGAAGCGGTCGTCGGCGCGAACGTCGTCAGCGACATCGCGGCGGGCATCCGGGACGTTGTCGGCGGGCGCAGCGAATCCTACGAGAAGCGCATCGTTTCCGCCCGTGACGAGGCAGTCGCCGACATCCGCGCCGAGGCGCGGGACCTGGCTGCCGACGCCGTGGTCGGTGCGGCCTTCGACTACGAGGAGATGCGCGAGGGGATGCTCTGGGTCAACATCTCCGGTACCGCCGTACAGACGCGCCGATAACCCGTTCCGACGAGCGCCCGACAGGGCGCGAGGCCCGACCGCACGATTCCGTGGTACCGACCGAGGTCACTGGCGGGCGGTTCGGGGCTCGACCGAGCAGCGCGAGCGAGAGCCCCGAACCGCACGGGAGCGCAAGCGTTTAATTCGCTGCCGGAGTACTCCGTGGCATGTCGGACTGTCCACTCGCGGACGAGTGCCCCAG
>CAZUWC010000094.1:0-7014 GCA_964623935.1 uncultured Halobacteriales archaeon | reverse complement strand
CGTTACGCACGACCGTAAGACGCCGGCGTCGAACCCCGCTGTATAGGGATGTTCAGAAGTCATTACAGGATCGACCGCAGTACAGCGCGTGGTCGACCTGGAAAACGCTTCAGAACATCCCTATATTACCCGAACACGACGGCCGCGTTGTGGACGGTCACGGCGACGGTCACGGCCGCGAAGAGTCCGAGAAAAATCGCGGCGTTGCGGTCCGAGAGGAACGCCCACCCGCCGACGAGCCAGCACATCGCCCCGAATTTCACGAGCCACAAGCCGGCAGGCCCGAACGCACCCATCGCGGCACGGACGAGTGCGTTGCCCTCCCGAAACCCCAGGGCTGTCCCAGTCAGTGTCAGGAGGATGTCCGCGACGGTAGCCGCGAGGATGAGTGTCCAGAGAACGGCGTGGACGCGGGTCACCCGACGCTCGCGCCGGAGTGTCAGCAGGGAGTCCCCCTGCCCCGACCCGGTATCCCCGGACCCGCGCCCGGCCATCACTGGAGGATGTCACAGACCCGCTGGGGTTCGCCGGACAGCGCGGGGTCATCCTCGATCATCTTCAGCACCTCGTGGTCGGTGACGTCGGGGTAGGCCTTGCCGATGGCCTCCTCGATGAGGGACTTTTCCAGGCGGAACTCCGTCCCCTGGTAGATCACGTCGACGCCGTGCTCGTCGAAGGAGAGAACCGTCATGGTCGCCAGTAGGCGGTTCGTGACCAAAAATGTGTAGTTGATTACAGCCCGTCATACGGATTGCTGTAGTTCTTTGCCGGATTGACCGCAGTACACCGTGCGGTCGACCTGGAAAACGGCTACAGCAATCCGTATCACTCCACGGCAAGCGTCAGCGTCAGGGCCGCTCCGTCTGCCAGCGCGGTCACCAGTTCGCGGTCCAGGTCGGCGGCCGCCGCTCGGGCACCCACCATCGCCGTGCGGTCGTCGACGTAGTCGCTGGTCCGGCAGACCAGGCTCCGGTCGCTCGCCAGGGTGAGTTCGGGGTGGCCCCGACCCACGACGCGATCGGTGTGGTCGGCGGTTTCGAGGGTGGCCACGACGCGGGCGTCGGTCGACTGGCAGGCCTCGACGAACGCGGGGTCGAAGTCCGCGGGCGTCCGGTCGGCCTCGATTGCGAGGATGCAGTCGCCGGCGGGCGTCAGGTAGTCGTCGCTGGTCACCTCGAACGTACTGGCGTGTTCGGCCGAGACGTTCTCGTGGCCGCGTGCGCGGACGACCTCCTCCATGCCAGGGGGTGTGGCCCGTGGACATTTGAGCGGGCGGGTTCGGAGTGCGCACCACGCGCGTCACGACCGGCGCTGGTCGACACCGACCTCGACGTCGGACCCGCTGACGTAGGCGGCCACGCGCACGCCGAGCAGGCTGATGAGAATCGACGCGAGGATGAACAGCGCGAGGTGCGACCCGGAGGCGAGGACCAGTCCGTCGACGGCGATAGGTCCCAGTTCCGTCGGGGGGATGGAGACCTCCTCGAAGAGGCCGGAGCGTTCGAGGAAGTAGACCGCGAACCCACGGATGGCGAGTCCAACGGCGATGGCGACGAAGGGGAGATTGACGTACCCGCTGCCCAGTTCGTCGTCGCGGATGAGTTCGTCGATGAGTCGACCGGTGCTGGCGGCGAGCGCGGCGGCGGTCAGCCAGGGGACGCTGTGGTAGGCAAACCGCATCACGAGGATGAACTCGCCCAGTCCCTCGGTCTCCATCCCGGAGACGCCCAGGGCGCCGGCGAACAGCCCCACGAGCGCGAGACCGACCCCCACCACGTAGGTGACCAGCGAGACCTGCCCGGAGTACAGCGCCTCCCGGGTTCCGGCCGGGACGCGGGCGATGTAGTCGTCGATGCCCAGCCCCTTGTAGAGCAGGAAGAGCCCGACTGCGGCGGCGATGGCGCCGACCGCGACGGTCGGGGAGTCGGCGACGAACAACAGCACCGGGAACGCGAGCAGGGCCGCGCCCACCGGGATGAGCACGGACTTGCGGAGTTGCTCGTCGGCGAGGAACTGCTTGAGGAGGTAGTAGGTGGACTCGATGTCGCGGGCCTGGCGGACCACCACGCGGTCGACGGCGTCGACGGTCACGCGGCTCTCGATGATGGGGACCAGCCGCTCGTCCTCGGCACTGTCCACGACGACCACCGCCGAGTCCGGGTCGTACTCGCCGACCAGCGCCTCGACCTGGCGGGCGACCCCGCGGTCGTCGGCGACGGACTCGCCGGCCACCGAGACGACCGCCACGACGGCGTCGTCGATGTCGCGGGCGACCCGCAGCCCCTCCAGCAGACAGTTGACGCGGCTGTCCTCGGGGTCGTCGACGCCCAGCGTCGTGACGAGCGACTCGACGGCCTCGCGGCCAACGACCGGCGTGTCGGCGTCCAGGGTCTCGCCACGGTGGAGGCAGACGACCAGCGTGCTCACGGGTGATGTGTGTCGGCAGGAGAATAAAAACCCTCTCTCCGTTCACGCGCCTGCGAGGGGGCTGGCGCCCACAGTTCGGCGACAGTCACGGCTCTTGGACACCCTGGTCCGTGACGACCGAGTCCACCAGATGTGTCGGCGTCGCGTCGTAGGCGGGGTTGTCGATCTCGAAACCCCTGGCCGGTTCGAGCATCACCTCGCTGGCCGCGCGATTCTCGTTCTCGAAGGCGAACCCCGAGTCGACCAGTTTCGCCCCAGAACCCACGACGGTGACCGGGATGCCGACGTCCGCCGCAGTCGCGGCGATCGGATGGGTGCCGACGCGGTTGTACAGCACGTCGCCGACGATACAGCTCATCCCGACGACGACGCGGTCACACTCCGGGAGAACGTGGCCGCTCGCGGAGTCGACGACCAGGCGCGTCTCGACGGCGTCGAGGTCGGCCAGACGCCGTGCCATCTTGCGTCCCAGGTACCGCGGCCGGGCTTCGGTGACGTAGACGGTGAACGAGGCCCCGTCCGCGACGGCGGTCTCGATGGCCGAGAGGACCGTCGAGGAGTAGTCGTGAGTGAACAGCGTGTCCTCGCCGGCGAGCATCTCCGCCGCGCGCTCGGCGGCCCGTCGCTTGCCCGTCTCTACCCGCTCGACGACGCGGTCGATCGCCTCGAGCGTCAGGTCCTTCGCCTCGGCAACCGTCGCCGGGTCGGCCGCTCTGACGGCCCCGACGATATCGCGCTGTGTGTTGTGCAGCGACGCGTGGGATGGGTTCGAACTCCGGAGGATGCTGCTGTTCTGTTCGAGGGCCTTGGTGTACTCCTCGGCGGTGGGGAACTCCCGGTCGGTCAGTTCGCGGAGCGCCCGGGCTGCCTTGACTGCGACGACCGAGGAACTGTGTGTCTGCATGTCCGCGATTTCCTCGGCTGTCTCGTCGATCATGTCTCGGTCAACGCGTGGCCCCGACTAATGGCTTTCCCGCCGGCAACCGGGGCCTCGACCCGCCGAGCGGCGGAGCGTCGGTCAGACGGAGGCGGGACCACCGAACGGCATTTATCGGTGCCGCGACAACGTCGGGGCGAATGGCCCCAGTCGACGACCGAGGTGTGTCCGAGGGAGCCGCCATCGCTGCCCTCGTCTTGCTGACTGTGGCCGTGACCGCCTCGGTCGGGGTCGGGGTGTTGCTCGTCGAGACCGGACCGGACAACGAGTTCGACGCGACGTTCTCCTACCAGTACTTCGACGGTCGACAGGCAGTCGTCGTCACATACGAGGAGGGAGAGAACCTCACCGCGGGCAACGTCGTCTTCCGGGGAGCGAACGAAGTCACCTGGGCCGAGGTCGGCGGGCTGAACGCGTCCGACACCGTCACGCCGGGTGCGGACGTCCAGTTGTCTCCGAACAACGCCTACGGGACCGAGGTCACGGGGTCGACGAACGTCACTGTCCTCTACGTGCAAGACGGCAACGAGACGCAACTGGACTCCTGGACCGGTCCCGACTCGTAGGCCCGAACCGCGAAGTCGCAAGCGAGGACCACTACCCTTTGATGTTACAGACCGGGAAGGTACGCGCGACGCGGTCGCCGATGCCCAGTTCGTCGGAGACCCGGACCACCTCGTCGACGTCCTTGTAGACGCCCGGCGCTTCTTCGGCGACGGTCGCCCCGCTCTGGGCCTTGACGTAGACGTGGTCCTGCTCGCGCAGGTCGTCTTTCACGTCCTCGCCCCAGTACTCCTGTTTGGCCTGGGTACGGGACATCAACCGTCCGGCGCCGTGGGCAGTCGACCCGAACGTCTCCGAGAGAGAGTGCTCGCCGCCCCGGAGGACGTAGCTGCCGGCGCCCATGCTCCCGGGGATGATGATGGGCTGGCCGACGTCCCGGTAGGCTTTGGGCACCTGTGGGTGGCCCGCCGGGAACGCCCGGGTCGCGCCCTTCCGGTGGACGAACACCTCCCGGTCGCTGCCCCCGACGTCGTGGACCTCCCGCTTGGCGATGTTGTGGGCCACGTCGTACAGCAGGTCCATCCCCATCGCCTCCCAGGAGCGGTCGAACACCTGCTCGAAGACCCGCCGGGTGCGGTGGGTGATGAGCTGGCGGTTCACCCACGCGAAGTTGATCGCCGCACACATCGCCCGGTAGTACTCCTCGGCCAGGTGTGACCCGGCGGGCGCGGCCGCGAGTTCCTTGTCGGGCAGCCTGTTCAGCAGGCCCTGGTGGGTCTGCTCGACCTCCCTGAGGTAGTCCGTACAGACCTGGTGGCCCAGCCCCCGCGACCCGCAGTGGACGAGCACGACGACCTGGTCTTCCCGCAGTCCGAAGTCGGCCGCGACGTCCTCGCGGTAGACGTCGGTGACCCGCTGGACCTCCAGGAAGTGGTTGCCGCTGCCGAGGCTCCCAACCTGGTTTTTCCCGCGGTCCCTGGCCTGCTTCGAGACCGCCCCGGCGTCGGCCTCCGGGCGGCGTCCCTCGTCCTCGCAGTGGGCCAGGTCCGCCTCGACGGCAAAGCCCTCCTCCAAGGCCCAGTCCATCCCCCGCTCCAGGATAGCCTCGACGTCGGCCATCGACCCCTCGTAGACGCCGCCCCCGCCCAGGCCGGAGGGGATGTTCGCGAAGAGTTTGTCGACGAGTTCCGCCTCACGGCCCTTAATTTCGTTATAATTAAGATTTGTTTTTAATATTCTTACGCCACAATTTATATCGTAGCCAACTGCTCCGGGGCTGATACAGCCGTTTTCGGCATCGAGGGCTGCGACCCCGCCGACAGGAAAGCCGTAGCCCTGGTGGCCGTCGGGCATGCAGACGGCGTACTTGTGGATGCCCGGGAGGTGGGTGGTGTTTTGCAACTGCTGGAGAGTCTTGTCCTCCTTGATCTCCTCGAGGAGTCGTTCGCTGGCGAGAACGCGGGCAGGGACGCGCATCTCGCCGGACTGTGGAATCTCCCAGACGTAGTCCCGGACCTTCTCGAGGGTGACGGAGCCGGCGTCGAACGTGGTCATGGCTGTATCTGTGCCGGCGACGGAAAAGAAGGTTGTCGTGCGCCGGGCACTCGTGCCGCAACGGCGGGGACACAACGCTTTTTTCGGGGCGGGGGCTCGCTTGGGGCATGCACCGGCTGGCACTCCCCGGGGCCGCGACCGCGACGCCAACGGGAGCCCTCGACGCGCCGGGGTGGGTGCCGGGGTGGGTACCGGGGTGGGTGCCGCCGGTCGTCGCCTCGCTCCTGGTGCTGGCGCTGGCGTGGCTGGCCGCCCGGCTCGCGGTGCGACTGATGGGCCGGCGACTCGCCCAGCGCTTCGAACGGCCGAGTGTCACGCGGACGGCACTCCGGGGCGTCAAGATCGCCATCTTCCTCTTTGCGTTTCTGGTCGTGCTCCGGATCAACGGCCTCGACCTGGGTAACATCGCCCTGTCGGTGACCGTCTTCTCCGCGGTCGTGGGTGTCATCCTCGCACCAATCGTCGGCAGTCTCATCAGCGGGATGTTCCTGCTGGCCGACCAGCCCTACGAGATCGGTGACATGATCGAACTCTCCGGTGGGGACGAGGCCAGGCGCGGGTTCGTCGAGGACATCACGCTCCGGTACACGAAGATATTCACCCTCGACAACACCTTCCTCGTCGTGCCCAACGGGAACATCCGCGAGCGGGACGTGTACAACTACTCGGCCGAGGACCCCCGGACGCGCCAGTCCCTGGACGTGCTCGTGACCTACGAGAGCGACATCGAAGCGGCCCAGCGACTCATCGAGAAGAGCGCACGCGACACCGAGCGCGTCATCGAGGGCGGGCCTCGCATCCGCATCGGTGCGGCCCGCTACCCCGCCCAGCCCGACTGCCTCATCGCGAATTTCGGGGACCACGGCGTGCTGTTGCGCCTGCGCTACTGGGTGGAGGAACCGTACCGCCTCCAGACCGTCCGGTCGGCCCTCCAGAACCGGGTCTGGACAGCCCTCGGAGACGCCGACGTCGAGTTCGCCTACCCTCACTCGCACCTGCACTTCGACGAGACGACCGGGCAACTGGACGTGGCACTCCACGAGGAAGCCGGCCGGCGTGCCGGGGACGGCGAGTCCCCGGGTGGCGTCCCGGACCGCGACCACCCGGGCCCGGACGACCGGACCGAGTAGCCGAACGGGTCACGAGGAGACGGTGACGACCCGGCAGTCGAGGCCGTTCTGGAGGTAGCGTTCGATATCGGGGTCGTCGATCAGTCGGCGGACCATCCGACGCCAGCGCCCCGCCTGTTTCCGGCCGATCACGACCACGTCCGCCCCCTCGGCGGCCACCTCCTCGAGAATGGTCTCCTCGACGAGCAGCCCCTTCTGGACGACGTACCGTGTATCTGGCAGCGAGCCGAAAGCCTCCTCGACGGCGTCCTTGAGCTGGTGCCTGGTGACGCTGCCCTCCTCCTGGTAGAGGTTCACGTGCAACACGGTGAGTGCGGCGTCCCGCTCCTCGGCGATGTCGATGGCCTCGGCGAGTGTGGCCCGCGATTGTTCCGAGAGCGGGTACCGGACCGGAACGACGACCTGTGCCATCACCGGAGTGTCGTTCCCGGCCCACGTGAACCTTTCCACGCCTCGCGGCTG
>CAZUWC010000093.1:0-7014 GCA_964623935.1 uncultured Halobacteriales archaeon | reverse complement strand
TCAGTTACCGGTGTGTAAGGAAATCCTATATTCCCGTTGACCAACTCTCAGACCATGTACGAAGTCGAAGAGACGGCCTACGGAATGCGACTGACACTCGAGGGATTCATCGAGCCGGACGAGATGGCGTCCTATTGCGAAGACGCCAGGCAGATTGCCGACGACCAGGTGGGGTCGTTCAGTGTGGTGGCAGACATGCGAAAAGCGAGTGCGGTCCCAGACGACTCCGCAGAGGAAATGAAACGACTGATGAAGTACTGTGACGGGCAGGGACTCGAACGCGCGGCAGGTGTCATCGAGAGTGCCACGACAGCAATCCAGACACAGCGGATGGCAGAAAACGTCAATCACGCTGAAGGGAGTGCGATTTTCATCAACGCCGAGGATGTCGACGACTGGGAATCGGCAGCGACCGACTGGGCGAAACACGGAATTGAGCCCGAAGAAACCTGGTGAATCCAGTCCTACCGCTGCAACAGTCAGGCCAGCCGCCGGACGAGCCGGTAGGCGGCGTCGCGGGCGCGGCCGGGCAGAAAGCGGGCGTACAGCAGGTACCTCGCCGCACGGCCGACGGGATAGCGCGGGTCCGGGTCCGAGACGCAGGCAGCATCGTGGATGACGGCTGCGACCTCCTCCGGGGGAACGGCGATGGGGGCATCGCCGGCGAACAGGCCCGCGTCACGGATGAGGTCGTAGAGCCACTCGTACTCGGGGCGGCGTTCCAGCCCGGAGTCGAGTTCCGCCTTCATGCGGTCCCGGAAGCCGGTCTCGACGGGGCCGGGTTCGACCAGCACCACGTCGACGCCGAAGGGGTCGACCTCCCCGCGGAGCGCGTCGCTCATCGCCTCGATGGCGAACTTCGAGGCGCTGTAGGCGCCCCCGCCCGGCGTGACGACCCGGCCGGCGACGCTGGAGACGTTGACGATGGTCCCCTCCTCGCGGTCGCGCATGTGAGGCAGGACGGCCCGCGTCAGGCGGTGGGGGCCGTAGACGTTGACGTCGAACTGCCGGTGGAGTTCGTCGGTCGGGACGTCCTCCAGGGGCCCGTACTGCCCGTAGCCGGCGTTGTTGACCAGACAGTCCAGCCGGCCCGTCTCCTCGATGGCACGGTCGACCACGCGGTCGATGTCCGCGCCGCTGGTGACGTCCAGTTCGTCGGTCCGGCAGTCCAGGTCCGCGATGTCGCTCTCGTCACGTGCCGTCGCGTAGACCGTCCAGCCGTCGTCAGCGAAGTGGCGGGCCGTCGCGTGCCCGATCCCCGAGGAACAGCCGGTGATGAGCACCGTCTCGTCGGTCATGCTCGGGTCGACGGCGCCCGCTCTTATAAGCCCCGCCGGTCGCGTTCACCCCTCCCGCTTGACCTCGTCGGCGTACGCGTCGGCGAGCCGCGTTGGCTCGGGGAGTTTGTATCCCGCGGCACACTGCAACACGAGGTCGGCAGCCGTCGCCGCGCTCACGCGGTGGCCGGGGCTGACGTAGACGGGATTGACGTGCCGGCTGTCGGAGTCGAACTGACGGGTCTGGACGGCGTACCCGACGACCGTCCCGTCGGGAGCGGTCACGTCGCTGTCGGCCTCGATGGCGACGCGCGCGCCCTCTGGAAGTGGGTCGTCGAGCGGCTCGCGTGGCTGGCCACACAGCAGGCTCTTGGCGACGCCGATTGCCGGCACGTCGACCGTGGCGCCGATGTGGGTCGCCAGGCCGGCCTCCCGGAAGTGGATGCGACCGCTCCCGTCGACCACGAGGAGGTCGGGGTCCCGCTCCAGATTCGCGAGTGCCGAGAGGATGGCCCCGCCCTCGCGGAAACTCAACAGTCCCGGGACGTAGGGAATCTCGGCGGGTTCGACGGCGTGGGCGCGCTCGACCATTTCACCGCCGCGCATCGCCACGACTGCGCTGACCGCCTCCTCGTCCCGGAAGGCCTGGTCGACACCGGCCACGAGCGGTTCTTCGTCGTCGCCCAGTCTGGTCTGTTCGGGGGTGGCGGTGTAGGCCTCCGCGTCGGCGTCGAGACGCGAGGGATCGAACGCAAGGTCGTCCTCGAAGTCGGCCGCCTCGGCGATGTCGTGCTGGAGCCGTTCCATCTCCTCGCGGGACAGCGATGGGTCGGGGACGAACTCGGGACGAACGACCTCCATCTCAGAACGGGCCACGGCGACGGCCGCCACCGGGCCCGCCTGGACCGCCCGGGCCGCCGGGGCCGGCACCGAACTGGAACTGGTCGGGCAGGCGGACGCGGTCCTTGACGTGCTGGCCGTACGCGAGCCCGATTACGAGTCCGATGAGGTGGGCCGCGTCGGCGACGTTGCCGCCGGTGAGGCCACCGCCGGGGCTAACGACGCCGAGGATGCTGATGAGGCCGTAGCCGATGGTGAGCACCCACAGCGGGATGGGGAGAATGAAGTAGAGGTACACCCGGAGGCTGGGGTTCAGGATCGTCAGCACGCCCATGATGGCGAGGCCAGCGCCGCTCGCGCCGAGCACGCCTGCACCCCCGCCGCCCTGGAACGCCTGGATAGCCACCTGGCCCAGTCCGGCGAGCGCGCCGCTTATCAGGAAGAGGGAGGCGAACTCCCGCGAGCCGACGTAGTCCTCGACCAGCCGTCCGAAGAAGTAGATGACGATGCTGTTGAACCCGATGTGGAAGAAGTTCGTGGGCGAGTGGGCGAACACCGAGGTGACCCACGTCCAGACGAACTCCGGATGTTGTGGCGAGAGGACGAAGATGGCCCGCCAGGTCGAGTCCCGGGCGAAGAGGGCGGGATTGAACGACCCCGCCACCGCGAACCCCACGAGGAACTCCAGCAGGAAGGTGACCCACATCAATCCGAGGAAGGTGTAGGTCATGTTCCCCCGGAAGTACGCCAGCGGGCCGCCGACGCCGCGCCCCAGGCCGAGTCTCGCTGCGAGGCTGCCCGAGTCCTCGCCAGTCTCGATTGAATCGTCGAACCCGCTGTCGAAGACCGCCCCCGAGTCGCTCCAGTCGTCCAGGCCCGTGCAGTCGTGGGACTCGGGCAACCGGTGCTCGGCGCAGTGGGTCCCGCCACAGTGCCGGCAGTGGTACGGCATACTCACCTCCTCCCCGCACACGTCACACTTCGACATTGGCGGACGTAGGGGTGGCCCCCGCAAAGGGATTGTGCTTGCGGGCGCACCCGCCGCGGAGACGAACGGGGACTGGCAGCCACGACGTGCAACCTTTAGGCTCAGACTCCCAACCCCGTCCCATGAGTGCCGACGACACGGCAGCGAACCGGATCGACGAGAGCGAGGCCCCGGCGCACTACGGCGAGTTTCTCGACCACGTCCGGCGGCTCACCTACCTCAAGGACGCGGGTCGCCTCCTCGACTGGGACCAGCAGGTGACGATGCCCGAGGGGGGCACGCCCGCCCGCGCCAAACAGAAGTCGACCCTCTCGACGCTGGCCCACGAACTGCTGACCGACGACGACCTCCCGGCGTGGCTGGACGACCTCGGGAACGCGGACCTCTCGGCCAGGCGCCAGGCCGTCGTCCGCGAGGTGCGCCGCGAACACGAGCGCGCGGTCAGCGTCCCCGAGGATCTCGTCGAGCGCATCTCGGAGGCATCCTCGAACGCGCTCCCGGTCTGGGAGCAGGCAAAGGCCGACGCCGACTTCGCGGCCTTCGAGGACACCCTGGCGGAACTGGTCGCGCTCAAGCGGGAGTACGCCGCAGCCATCGACCCCGACCGCGACCCCTACGAGGTGCTGTTCGAGGAGTACGAACCCTACCTGGGACTGGAGACAGCGGAGGAGGTCCTGACGCGACTCGGCGAGGAGTTGCCGCCCCTGATCGAGGCTATCGGGGACAGCGACGTGACCCTCGCCTCGCCCTTCGAGGGGACCTACGCCGAGAGCGACCAGCGGGCCCTCGTCGAGGCGGCGCTGGACGAACTGGGCTACGACTGGGAGCACGGCCGCCTCGACACCTCCGCACACCCGTTCACCTCCGGCACGCAGTTCGATGCGCGCATCACCACGCGCTTCTCGCCCGAAGAGCCCCTCGACGCGTTGACCTCCACCGTCCACGAGTTCGGGCACGCCACCTACACGCAGGGGTTGCCCCGCGAGGCCTACGGGACGCCGCTCGGTGAGAGCCGTGACCTCGCAGTCCACGAGTCCCAGTCCCGGTTCTGGGAGAACCACGTCGGCCGCTCGCGGGCCTTCTGGGACCTGTTCGCGCCCCACGTCGCCGAGCACCTCGGCGTCGATGCGAACCCCGGGGCCCTCTACGAGGCCGCCAACCGGGTCTACGACGACAACCCCATCCGCGTCGAGGCGGACGAACTCACCTACCACCTCCACATCCTCGTGCGCTTCGAGATCGAGCGCGACCTCGTCCGGGGCGACCTCGATGTCGCCGAGGTGCCGGCCGTCTGGAAGGAGTTGATGGAGGAGTACCTGGGACTGCGCCCCGAGGACGACGCCGAGGGCTGTCTCCAGGACATCCACTGGACACACGGCGCCTTCGGCTACTTCCCGACCTACACGCTGGGGAGTGTCCTCGCGGCACAACTCGCGGCCGCGATGGAGGAGGACCTCCCGCTGGACGAGCACGCCGGCGACGGCGAGTTCGACCCGGTCCACGAGTGGCTGACCGACCGCGTCCACCGCCACGGCTGCCGGTACACGACGCCCGACCTGATACGCGAGGCGACCGGCGAGACACTCACCGCGGATCACTTCCTCGCGTACGTCGAGGAGAAGTACGGGTCGCTGTACGACCTTTAGGTCACACCCGTCCCGGGCCGGTCGATTGCTTCGAGGTCGATCTCACCCTCTGGCATCGGGACCCCCTCGTACCGGTCCTCGGCCAGCAGCAAAGCGCCATCCAGGTCGGCGTAGTCGAGCAGTGGCGCCAGGTGCGCGCCCGCCGAGAGAAGGGCAGTGGTGCCGAGCATACAGCCCAGCATGACCGACAGCCCCTCGGCACGGGCGGCGTGGATCATCCGCACCGTCTCCCGGATTCCGCCGGCCTTCGTGAGTTTGATGGTTGCGATGTCTGCAATCTCGCCCACCTGCGGGACGTCCGCCAGACGGATGCAGGACTCGTCGGCCGCGACGGGCACGTCGCCGTGCTCCCGGACGAAGGCCATCCCGTTGGGATTCCCGGCGGGCACGGGCTGTTCGACGAACTCGACGCCGTGCTCGGCCAGCCACGCCGTGTTCCGGACGGCCTCGCGGGGCGTCCAGGCCTCGTTGGCGTCGACACGGATCGTCGCGTCGGGTGCCTCCTCGCGGACCGCCGCGACGATCTCCCTGTCGCGGTCCGTGCCGAGCTTGATCTTCAGGACCGGATACCCCGCCGCGACGGCCTCGGCGGTCTTCCCGGCCATCCGGTCGGTGTCGTCCAGCCCGATGGTGTAGGAGGTCCTGATAGTTCGACCGGGGTCGAGTCCCAGGTAGCGGTACAGCGGGACGCCGAGTTGCCTGGCCGCCAGGTCGTGGAGGGCGACGTCAACGGCACAGAGTGCGGCGCCGTTGTCGCCGACGGCCGCGCGCGCCTCCCGTTCGACGCGCTGGAGTTGGTGGGGGTCGCCGACCGACTCGACGACGGCGAGCAGGTCCGGGAGGACCGCCTCGACGGTCGCGATGGTCTCGCCGTAACGGCTGGAGGGGGCGGCCGCGCCGACGCCCACCCGGCCCTGGTCGTCCTCGACCCGCACGAGGACGTTCTCGGCGCTCTCCTGGGTGCCCCGTGAGATGCCAAAATCGTGTTCGAGCGGGAACGTGGCGCGCTCGAACTCAGAGGTCAGGCTCACAGCGCGTCCAGCACCTCGTCGGGGTCGAACCGGACGGGATCGGTCGCCGGCGCGTCGATGGCCGCCGCGTAGTCTTCGACCGCCTCGCGGGCGTCGGCGTCCGCCTCGACGAACCGGGTGTTCAGCGCCCCCGCGACCACTTCCGTCTCGTGGAGGGGCCGGGCGAGACTCTCGTAGAGGTCGACCACCTCGGCCGGGTGCGGGATGGGGAACGACTCGTATTTGCGGATAGCCTCGCGGCCGGCCTCGTGGCACAGCACCAGCGCGTCGGGCATCGACCCGTGGAGGATGGACAGCGTCACTCCCGAGTATGCGGGATGAACGATCGAGCCCTGGCCCTCGACGAAGAGGTAGTCGTGGTCGGCCCGCTGTTCGACCATCCGCTCGACGGCACCCGCGGTAAAATCGCTGATGGTCCGGTCGACGACGATGCCGCTCCCGTCGACGAGCACACCCGTCTGGCCGGTGGGGACGGCGGCGGCGTCCCAGCCCCGCTCGCGGGCCGCCGCCAGCAGCGACCACGTTGTCGTCATCTTCCCCGTCGAGCAGTCGGTTCCCACGGTCAGGACCACCTCGGCGTCGACCTCGCGGGCGGTGCCGTCGGCGACCCCCAGGTCGTCGGGCGGCTTGCGGACGTCCCACAACTCGACGCCGTGCTCGTCGGCCAGTCGGGCGAGTTCCTCGTCCTCCGAGAGGAAGTAGTGGAGACCGGCCGCGACGTCGGCCCCGCCCTCGATGGCGCCGTCGATGTCGGGGCGCCAGCTGTCGTCCAGGCCGCCCCCGATGGGCGCGATACCGACGATCAGCCGGTCGATCTCGCCGGGGACGTCTTCGATGCCTTCGACGACGGGGGCGTCCTGGACGTCCGGCAGGTGGTCGTTGACACGGCTCCCGGCGGTCTCGCGGTCGAGCACCGCCGCGACGTCCTGCTGGCCGTACCGCAGTATCCCGACGGCCGTCTTGGCGTCGTGGGGGAACTTCCCGTGTGCGAGAATCGCTACGCGCATACCCCCGACCACTACAGCGACTGGCTTAACTGTGGTCCCAACCAGGCTGGGGTGTCTGGACGCACGACGTTCCATACGCTCTGGAGAGTTCGAGCGATTTCGATCCCGCACCTCAAAACTGTCCGCGCCGCCCCTAGTCGTCGGCCGCGAGCGGTTCTTCGGTGGGCTCTTCGGTCTCCTCCTCCCACTCGGCTTCCTGCTCTTCCATCATGTCCTTGATCTTCT
>CAZUWC010000092.1:0-7168 GCA_964623935.1 uncultured Halobacteriales archaeon | reverse complement strand
GTACTACAACAGGGCCAAACAGGAGGGATACCGCGCCCGGTCGGCCTACAAACTCAAGCAGTTAGACGAGACGGCGGGCCTGCTGGGCGAAAGCCGGACCGTCGTCGACCTCGGTGCAGCGCCGGGTGGCTGGGTGCAGGTGGCTGCCGAGCGCGTCGGGCCCGATGGCGTCGTCGTCGGCGTCGACCGCCAGCGGATCGACCCGCTTGAGGACGCGACGGCGACTGTCCGCTACGTCCGCGGGGACGTCACCGAGGTCGAGACGCGAGACGCTATCCGCGAGACGGTCGCCGAGGCCACCGGCGAGGCGGGCGAGCGACCGGTCGACGTCGTGCTCTCGGATATGGCACCCGAGATGAGCGGCGAGTACGACCTGGACCACGCCCGGTCGGTCCACCTCGCCCGGCAGGCGTTCGAGGTTGCCCAGGACCTCCTGGGAGCGGGTGGGGACCTCGCGGTGAAGGTCTTCGACGGGCGCGACCTGGCGGCACTGGAGGCCGACATCGACGAGGAGTTCGAGTACGTCCGGCAGGTCCGGCCCGACGCCTCGCGGGACTCCTCCTCGGAGCTGTATCTGGTCGCGAAGGGACGGCTCACGGCGCCGGTCCGCGCCGGGGACGAACTCGACGTCGAGGTCGTCGACACCGGCAGCGAGGGCGACGGTATCGCCAAGGTGGAGGGGTACACGCTGTTCGTCCCCGACGCCGAGGCGGGCGAGACGGTGACGGTCGCGGTGACGGATGTGAAACCGCGGTTCGGGTTCGCGGAACGGGTCTGATCGACGGATTTCCGCCGCGAGAGTCACAAACGCTAACACCGGCGGCGACACAGGGAGAGTCGTGTTCGCGTCCATCCCGGACATCCTGCGACTGACCGCGGTCCCCGTCTTCGCGTGGGTGGCCTACCGCGACATCGAGACCCGGCGGGTCCCCAACCGGACCTGGTACCCGCTGGCGGCGCTCGGTGCCGTCCTACTGGTCTGGGACGCCATCCTCCAGTTCGGGACCGCGACGCCGGTCTGGCAACGCCAGCGCTTCCTGCTGGGCGTGGCCTTCAGCCTCCTGATCGTCGTCCCGCTGGTCTACGGCTTCTGGGTCGTCGGCGGGTTCGGCGGCGCCGACGCGAAGGCTTTCTTCGTCATCGCCGTCCTGTTCCCGGTCTATCCCGACTACAACCTCTGGGAGTTCGGGCTGACGGGTCTGCAGTTGCCCCACGTCCGGTCGAACCTCCCCGCGTTCTCGCTGACGGTGCTCTCGAACACGGTGCTCGTGGGGCTCGCCTACCCGCTGGTCCTCGCTGCACGCAACGCCGCCGGCGGGTACGTCTCGCCGGGCATGTTCGTCGCCAAACCTGTCGCCAGCGAGCGCACCGTCCGGGAGTACGGGTCCTTGCTCTCGTTTCCCGACCGGTCGATCACCGCCGACATCTCGCTGTCGGGGCTGCGCGAGTACTTCGCCTGGCGCGGCCTCGACCTCGACGCCCTCCGGATGTACCTCCAGTGGCGCGGCCTCTCGCTGACCGAACTCCGTGAGCGCCCCGACCGGTACCGGGACCCCGCCAGCCTGCCGGACGAACCCAACCCACCCGGCTGCGGCGTCGTGACCGACCGCGGGCAGGCGTTCGCCGACGGGGGCGACACCGATACCGCGCCCGACCTCGACGGTCCCGGCGACGACTACGACGACCCCTGGGGGGCCGAGGCGTTCCTGGCCGACATCGAGGGCAGCGCCTACGGGACCACGCCCGCGGACCTTCGCGAGGGGCTGGAGACGCTGGTCGCCGAGGAGGTCGTCTGGCTCTCGCCGGGCATCCCGTTCCTGGTGCCGCTGTTCGTCGGCCTCGTGGTCGCGCTGACCGCCGGCGACCTCCTGTTCGCGGGGCTGACCGCCCTGGGGCTGGTCTGACAGGACAAGACCTATGAGACCCACTCGCCAGGTTCCCTGTATGACAGCGGACGCCCCGGACCTCGCGTTCGAGGGGGGATTGTTGCCCGCCGTCGCCCAGGACGCCGACTCGGGCGAGGTCCTGATGCTCGCGTACGTCTCGGAGGAGGCGCTGGCCCGGACCCGCGAGACGGGGCTGGCCCACTACTACTCGCGCAGCCGCGAGGAACTCTGGCAGAAGGGCCAGTCCAGCGGCCACGTCCAGCGCGTCGAGGAGGTCCGCGTCGACTGCGACGGCGACGCGCTCCTCTACCTGGTCTCCCAGGAGGGCGGGGCCTGCCACACCGGCTACGAGTCGTGTTTCCACCGCACCGCCGACGGCGACATCGTCGGCGAACGCGTCTTCGACCCCGAAGATGTCTACGAGTGACGCAGCGACCGCGGCCGGCCCGGACCTGGTCGAGCGCCTGGCGGCGGCCGCGGCCGACCTCGAAGCCGCCCGCGAGCGCGTCGACGAGTTCGGCGAGGCGGATCTCCGGGGACTGGCCGACGCCTACGAGGAGTTCTCCCAGCTGTTGGTCCGCTACGAGGAGCCCGCCACCGGCGACGGGAACTTCGAGACGTTCATCGAGTTCCAGGGCCGCGTCGAGACGTTCGTCGAGCGCCTCCCGGAGGACTTGCTACTCCGGGAAGTCTTCGAGGAGTGTGACGAACACCTCCAGCAGCGGCGCCTCTCGGAGTCGGACTTCGAGCACGTCCGCGAGCAGATGCAGCCAGTGGCGGACCTGGTCGAGCGCCTGGAGGAACGCGAACGGGCACGCGACGAGTACCAGCGCGCCAGGCGGGCCGTTCGGGACCGCCGCCGCGACCTCGGGGAGCGCATCGAGGAGTTGCGCCGCCTGGAACGCCTCGGCGCGGCGGACCTGGACGCGCCGACCGAACGCCTCCGGGCCCCGGTCGAGACGTACAACGAGCGCGTTACCGACGCCTTCGCCGAGTTCCGCAACGAGGCGCCCGCCCGGGAGGTGTTCGCGTTCCTCGGGGCGACGACGGCCTACCCACTGGTCGAGTTCGCGGCCCCGCCCGAGGACCTCCGGGCATACGTCGCCACCCATCCGCCGGGGACCGAACCCATCCCCCGGCTCCTGGAGTACGCCGACTACTCGCGGTCGAAACTCGACCACTACGTCGCGGACCCGGTCGCGCTGGAGCAGTCGGTCGCCTCCCACGAGACGTACCTCCGGCGCCTCGACGCCGACCCGCTGACGGTGGCGTGGCCGCCGCCCCCGGCCGGGCGCCTCGAGTGGCGCTGTCGCGAACTGACCGCCGCCGTGAACCGCTTCGCGCCGCCGGTCGTCGCGGAACTGCGAGAGGTCGCGGCACTGCCGCGGGAGACCGACTACGGGCGGTTGCGCGAGAGCGCGGTCGCCGAGGCGGAACTGACCGCCGAGGAGCGCGCTCGCCTCGAACGGGGAGCAGTGAGCGAGGAGCTGTCGGCGGCCGTCGCCGAGCGCGACCGGCTCGAAGCGGCACTCGAGGAGTACCCCCAGCGGTGAGAGAGGACCGCCAGTCGAACCCCGGCGCGACCGCGGCTCGCGCCCCCGGTCACGAGGCGGTGGCGTTGACCGCGCCGGCCCGGTACCAGTCCGGTGGCTCGAACTCGGTCGACCCGACGCGGTGGTAGGTTATCTCGTGGCGGACCCGGAAGACTCGGCTGCCCGACCGCGCGTCGAACTCGACGGCGAGATCGTGCACGAACCCGCGGGCGTCGACCTGCGCGACGGCCGTGTAGTTCCAGACGTGGTCGAACCCCCTGGCCTCGGTCCCGCCGGTGGCGACGACCCGGTAGACGTTGGGCTCCCCGCGGACAGTCGTCCCGGTGACGGTCGTGTTCTCGGCCGCGAGGTACCGCCACACGAGAGATTCCCGGACGGAGTCGGGCGTCGGTGAGACGCTTCGCGGGTCGGCCCGCTCGACGTCGCCGTACTCGCCGGTGGCGTCGTCGTACTCCGCCCGGTAGGCGTCGACGCCGTCGTAGTAGACCGTCTCCAGGCGCTGCCCCTCGTCGGACTCGACGTCGGTCGTCGTCACGAGGAACCGCCTGCCGTCGGTGACCATGTCGATGTCGTGTGCGAGGCGTTCGTCCTCGCCGTTGAGCCGCCGGGTCGACCGGTCGAGCCACACGGTGTGTGACCGGTTGGCCATCGCCCGCTCGTGGGCCGTCGCCAGCGCGTCGATGTCGGTGATGCCCTCCTCGGAGACGCCCGGCGGCGGCGTGCTCGGCTCGGAGGGGAACGGCCCCGGGCCGACATCGGGTAGTGACCTGTCCGTGTCCGCCCGGACGGTCCGGTCGTCCGGCGTGCCGGGTGTCACGATATCCGCCTCGCCGGCGTCGGCAGCACCCGAATCGCCGCCCGGCGGGACTGCCCCGGCGAGGACGCCAGCGACGGCGAGAAGAACCACGGCAGTCACCGCCACGACCGGCGTCGCGCCGTCGAGAACCCGCGCCGTTCGCCGCCGCGCCCGCGTCAGGGGCGGGACCGGGAGCGCCGCCGGACTGGCACCGAGATGGCGCTCGCAGAGGGTTCGCGCGACCGGGCGGTCGACCGCGTAGGCCAGCAGTTCGGCGAGGTCGGCCGCGTCCACGACGCGAACGTCCCGGTCCGGAGCCACGCCGTCGGGCGCGACAACCACGTCGACCGCCTCGTCGCTCGCTGCCGCGGCCGCTCCGACCCCCACGTGGACGGTTTCGCCCGCGTGCGCAGCGCGGACCACCCCCGCTTCCCGGGTCGTCCCGTAACCCCGGGCAGCCCAGAGGTCGGCGACGAGCGCCGCGAGCGTCTCGCGGTCACAGCGCCGGAGGTGGTATTCGAGGACCGCCATCTCGGAGTCGGGCGCCGTGGAGGTGGGCGCCGGTGGGTCGGACGGGAGAGACATCGTGTGAGTCATTACCGGGTCGACGCCCGGCAGGACAGTGACCGGCTACGGTACGGAGGGGAATAGATGCTTCCCTCGTGTCCGCGGACCGACAGTCGCTTGCACCGGGGCCACGTACACCCGGCAGTGACGGGCCGCGACCGCGTTGCACTCGCGGGCGTCGTCTTCGCCGTGTTGTTCGCGCAGGTACTCCTCTATCCGGGAATCCCGGACCTCGTGGCGGCGCTCGGCGGGACGCCCGCCGACTGGGGCGGCGACGTCGGCGCCATCCTCGACGCCGGCAAGTGGTTTCTTACTGCGGAGTTCCTCGGGTTCGTCCTCTTTGCCGGGCTGTGGGGCGCCGGCAGCGACGCCGTCGGCCGGCGGACCCCCCTGGTCGCTGCCGGCGCGCTCCTGGGTGCAGGGGGATACCTGGCGCTGGTCGCCGTCCCGCTCGCCGGTGCGCCCTACGCCGTCGTCCTCGTGCTCAGGTTCCTCCAGGGGGCGGCGACCATCGGCGCGCTCTCGCTCGCCATCACGACGCTGATGGACCTGCCCGGGGGCCACGGCCGCAACATGGGCGCTGCGGGTATCGCCATCGGCGCCGGGACCGCCCTGGGCGCGCCCGTCGGCGGGCAGCTCTCGGCGGTCGGCCCGCTGGTCCCGCTGTACGGCGCGGCACTGCTCCTGGTCGCCGCGGCGGCCCTGGCGGCGCTGCGTCCCGACCGCACCCCGGGCAGCACGCGCGGCGGGGTGGTCGCCGCCGTCGCCGGCCTCCGGGCCCACCCCGCGCTCGCCCTCCCCTACGCCTTCGGGTTCGTCGACCGCCTCACGGCGGGCTTTTTCGCGCTCGTCGGGACCGTCTACTTCCGCGCCGTGCTCGGGCTCGGCCCCGGAGGGACGGGCCTGATGCTCGGGCTGTTCTTCGCGCCGTTCGCCCTGTTGCAGTACCCTTTCGGGACGCTCTCGGACCGGGTCGGTCGGGTGGCCCCGGTCGCGCTCGGGTCGGTGGCCTACGGGCTCGCCATCGTCTGTGTGTTCCTCGCGCCCTCGCTCGCGGCGACGGGAGCAGCGATGGTCGCGGTCGGCGTGTTCGGCGCGCTCGTGGCGCCGGCGACGATGGCGCTGGTCACCGACATCGCCGAGGAGCGCGAGCGCGGCGTCGCCATGGGCGGGTTCAACGTCTTCGGCAGCCTGGGCTTTCTCGCCGGCGTGGTCGGCGGCGCGACGGCCGCCGCACGTGAGGGGTTCGGCGCCGCGTTCCTGGCCGTGGGTGCCGTCGAAGTCGCCATCGCTGTCGTCGCGCTCCCGTTTCTCCTGGGGCTGGACGTCGACAGCGCCGTCGGGGCCGGCGAGGGCTCCGCCCCGTAGCGGGGCAGGCGGTCAGAGCAACACGGCCTGTGCCAGCCCGAGGAAGACGAAAAAGCCCAGCACGTCCGTCGCCGTGGTGATGAAGATGGTGGCGGAGGTGGCGGGGTCCTGGCCGAGTTTGTCGAGCACGAGCGGGATGAGCGCGCCGAAAAAGCCCGCGATGACGAGGTTCGCGACCATCGAGACGCCGATGACCGCCCCCAGCGGGACGCCGTAGGCGGGCGCGAAGACGGTCGCGATGACGGCCACCATCGCCCCCGTGATGATTCCGTTGACCGCGCCGGCGATGACTTCGTTGACCACCACACGCGCGCCGGTCGACAGCGAGACCTGCCCGAGCGAGATACCCCGGACGGTGACCGCCATCGCCTGCGTGCCGGCGTTGCCGCCCATCCCCGCGACGACCGGCATGTACGCCGCCAGCACCGCGATGGCGGCGATGGTGCTCTCGAAGAGGCCCACGACCGCCGCCGCGAGGAAGGCCGTCCCGAGGTTGATGATGAGCCACTTGTACCGGCTGCGCACCTTCGCGACGGGCCCGTCGAGGACGCTCTCCTCCTCGGCGACGCCGGTGAACTCGTAGAGCGTCTCGCCGGCCTCCGTCTCGATCATCCGGAGGATGTCGTCGGCGTAGATGACGCCCATGATCGACTCCTCCTCGTCGAGGACGGCCACCTTGCTCTCGGGGTTGGCCCGGAAGACGTCCAGCACCTCGGTGTCGGGCCGGTCGTACCGCACCGCGGGCGTCTCGCGGACGTAGTCGGTGAGCGCAGCCGACTCGCGGTCCTCCATCGCGAGCGTGTGCCCCGGCAGTTCGCCGAGCAGGTCGTCACCGTCCGTGACGAACACCACGGGAAAGCGGCCGGTGCGTTCCTCGTAGCGGCGCACCCGGCTGGCCACCTCCCCGAACGAGCGGCCGGCGTCGACGGTGACGTAGTCGAGGTGCATCATCCCCGCGGCGCTCTCGGGGGAAAACTCCAGCAGGAACTCGATGCGTT
>CAZUWC010000091.1:0-7194 GCA_964623935.1 uncultured Halobacteriales archaeon | reverse complement strand
CTCGGCAGTGGTGACGGAGCTACACACAACAGTTCCTAGAGAGTGGCTGGGCTGCCGGAAACAGTCAGGAAAATAACGGTGACCGGAGGACGACCAGAGGAGTTTTCCACCCACGGGTGCAGGCTCTCGCGCATGGACGCGGCCCTGGGGCCACCCGAGAAGATGGCCGAGCGGCGCGAGGACCTGACGCCGATGATGGCCCAGTACTTCGAACTCTGCGAGCGCTACGACGACGCCCTCCTCCTCTTTCAGGTCGGGGACTTCTACGAGGCCTTCTGCGAGGCGGCCGAGCAGGTCGCCCGGCTCTGTGAGATTACACTCACCAAGCGCGAGGACTCGACCGGACGGTACGCGATGGCGGGCATCCCCGTCGACAACGCCGAATCCTACATCGAGCGACTGCTCGACGCGGGCTACCGGGTCGCCGTGGCCGACCAGGTCCAGGACCCCGAGGAGGCCAGCGGCGTCGTCGACCGCGCCGTGACGCGGGTCGTCACCCCCGGGACGCTCACCGAGGACGAACTGCTCGATGGCGCCGAGAACAACTACGTCGCGGCTCTCGCGGCGGGGGAAGAACACTCCCTCGCGGTGCTGGACGTCTCGACGGGCGATTTCTACGCGACGAGCGGCGACGCCGAGACCATCGCGGACGAACTCGGGCGGTTCGAACCCGAAGAGGGCATCGTCGGGCCGGACGCGCCGGTGGAACTCCTGGCGGACGCCTGCGTGGTCAGCCCCTACGACGAGTCGGTCTTCGGGCGCGGGGCGGCACGCGAGAAACTGGCGACCTACTTCGGCTCGGCGGACGGACTGCTCGCCAGCGACGCCGAAGTCCGGGCCTGTGGCGCGTTGCTCGACTACGCCGAGTACACGAGGGGCGGCGAGAGCCTCCTCGACGGTGCCGATCAGGAGGGAGCGGGCCCGCGCCTGGACTATCTCAACCATCTGACCAGGTACGACCCACGGGAGTACATGTTGCTCGACGCGGTGGCCATCGAGAGCCTGGAACTGTTCGAGCGGCGCGCGGTCCACGGCCGCGAGGGACTGGCGCTCGTGGACGTCGTCGACGAGACGGCAAGCGCACTGGGACGGCGAAAACTGACCGACTGGATCCGCCGCCCGCTGCTCGACGCCGACCGCATCGGTGGTCGTCACGACGCAGTCGGGGAACTGCGGACGGCAGTCCAGACACGCGAGGCAGTCCAAGACGACCTCCGTGACGTCTACGACATCGAGCGCCTCGTCTCCCGGATCGCTCGCGGCCGGGCCAACGCCCGCGACCTGCGGTCGCTGAAGGACACCCTCGACGTGGTCCCCCATCTCCGGGACGCACTCGTCGACAGCGACTGCGAAAAACTCCGAATGCTCCGCGAACGTCTCGACCCGTTTGCGGACGTCCGGTCGCTCGTCGGCGGGGCGATAAAAGAGGACCCGGCCCGGGAAATCACCGAGGGGGGAATCATCGAGCCCAGCTACGACGAGCAGCTGGCCCGCCTGCGCGAGACCGAACGGGAAGGCAAAGCCTGGATCGACGACCTGCAGGCACGCGAGCGCGAGCGGACGGGCATCGACTCGCTGAAGGTCGGCCACAACGCCGTCCACGGCTACTACATCGAGGTGACAGACGCGAACCTCGACCGCGTGCCCGACGACTACGAGCGCCGACAGACGCTGAAGAACGCCGAGCGCTACTACACGCCCGAACTCAAGGCACGTGAGGACGAGATTCTGGGCGCGGAGAGCCGGGCCGACGAACTCGAGTACGAACTCTTCTGCGAGGTCCGCTCGTCTGTCGCCGACGAGTCCGAACGCCTGCAGGCGCTCGCGGACGCGCTGGCCGAACTCGACGCGCTCGTCTCGTTCGCGACCGTCGCCGCGGAGTACGAGTACCGCCGGCCCACGGTGGTCGACGCCGACGAGGGCGACACAGGAGGGGTACACATCGAGGATGGTCGCCATCCGGTCGTCGAGCGCACCGAGGAGGCGTTCGTCCCGAACGGGACACACATCGACGGCGAGCAACGGGTGGCCGTAATCACCGGCCCGAACATGAGCGGGAAGTCGACCTACATGCGGCAGGTGGCACTGATCGCCATCCTCGCCCAGGCCGGGAGTTTCGTGCCCGCCAGCGAGGCGCGTCTGCCAGTCGTCGACCGGGTGTTCACCCGCGTCGGTGCCAGCGACGACATCGCGGGCGGGCGGTCGACCTTCATGGTCGAGATGACCGAACTCGCGGACATCCTCGACGGCGCGACCGACCGCTCGCTCGTCTTGCTCGACGAGGTGGGTCGCGGGACCAGCACCGCCGACGGCCTCGCCATCGCACGGGCCGTCACGGAGTTCCTCCACGACGAGACCGACGCGGCCGTCCTCTTTGCGACCCACCACCACGAACTGACGGCCGTCGCGGCGGACCTCCCCGCGGGGTTCAACCTCCACTTCCGGACCGGCCACGATGACGGCGACGTCGTCTTCGAACACGCAGTCGAGCGCGGGGCCGCAGCCGCGTCCTACGGCGTCGAGGTCGCCGCGACCGCGGGCATCCCCGACGCCGTGGTCCGCCGTGCGCGCTCGCTGCTGGACGACGAGTCGCCTCGGGGGGTAGACGGGGACACGGCCAGCGCAGACCCGGGCGACCAGGGGACTGCAGGCCAGCAGGCGCTGGCGAACGGGCACGGCGATGTTCCGGCCGAAATCCGCGAACAGGTGCTGGACGCGGACGTCGCCACGATGACGCCCCTGGAGGCGCTGAACACGCTCGCGGACCTGCAGCGACGCCTGGAGTAGCCTACTCCGGCGGCGAGAGCGGCACGAACTCCAGTCCGCGCTCGGCGAGCAACCGGCGGGCACGGTCGGTCACCGACGGCGCGACCAGAATCCCCCGTACCAGTTGCCCGGCGTGGAGGTCCCGTTCCAGCGCGTCGACGTACCGGGTCAACTGGCCGACCGCGTCGGGCCCGACACGGCGCCGCTTGAGTTCGACCACGACCGCGTTGCCGTCGGCGTCCTCGCCGAAGATGTCGACCGCCCCGGCCGGCGTCTCGCGCTCGGTCGCCCGCGGTTGGAATCCGGGTTCGACGACTGCGGGTTCGTCGAGAATCCGCTCGCGGAGGTCGTCCTCGGTCCCGACGAGTGTCAGATCGCTCGGGTCGGAGCCGTCGTAGGCGACCGCGTGGTCGACCCGCTCGAAGCGGACGACCAGCAACTCATCGGGCGTCGGTCGCTCGCTCCGGACGACGAGCGCCTCCGCGTCGACGGTCACCTCGTGGGAACAGCCTGGCGGTTGCCAGTTGATCGGCTGCTGGCCCTCGTCCGTGTGGACCAGCGCCGTCCCGTCGGGTTTGAGGACCACCACGCGGTCGCCCGGCCCGAGCGTACTCGCCGCGCGGCCCTCGTACTCGACGGTACACCGGCCGAACAGCGTCACCACCGCCTCGCCGTCGATCCCGGCCTCGACGAGTGCCAGGGCCTCCTCGGCAGTCGGCTGGTGTGCGGTCCGCGGGCCCTCGGTCACGCGAAGCGGGTACTCGGTCGAGGCACTAAAGGGGCACTGATGGGGCGAACTGGCGGCACAGATGCGGACACGAGTTCCGCCATGCAGGGTCGCGACGTGGTGTGCCGCGCGACCGCTTGCCACGCCGCGTCACTCGTCAGCTCACGGGCCGTCTGGTCGCCCGTTCGCCTATAAACCCTGCCCCGGTCGTCCGGGTGGCGAGAAGAGGTGTCGTTCCCGACCGTCCAGGGCAGCGAGCGCGCTCCGAAGTGCTACCGGCGCGACCGTTGCCGGACAGTGACCGGCGACCAGCGCGTCGGCCAGACGACCCTTCAGCCGTCGAAACGCCTCGCGGACTTGCCTGGCGTCGTCGACTGAGCGAACCTCGACGAGCGCCCCAGTACCGGGGTTTGCTCGTATCGGCGTGAGTGGCAACCCGAACCACAGCGACACGAACGGAGTGGTCTTCCCGCGACGGTCGCGATAACACGCTTCGATCCCGAGAAAGTCGAACCCCTCCACGGACGAAGGAAAGTCACTCTCGACGCGGGTCGGTTCCCACGAGACGGGAAGCGAACCGGGAGAAATTCCCGCACAGACGACACCAAGGGCGCGATCGGTCCCACCCCACCGTGACCGGAAGACGGCGTAGCGACCGTCCTCGCGCTCGCACGCCAGGACGGCCCGTTCAGCCATCCGACTCACCGGTCCCGTCGTGAACCATTCGCGCGAGGATGCCGTGTCTTCGGATAAAAACGTCAGCGTCCGAGCAGTTGCGTCTCGGAACTGCCCGGCTCCGTGTCGCTCCTCGGTGACTCGTCGGCGCCGTCGAGTCGGCGGACGCTGTGAGCGCCAGGGGGCCGCGGGGCCGCGCCGGTCGACGACCGAGATGGACGGGTATTAGTCGCCGGTGTACCGAGTCGTGGTGTGAACCGGGAGAACCACCGGTACCTCGTTCTCGGGAGCGCGGTGGCGGCGAACTTCGGCCAGTTCGGGGCCAGGGTCGCCATCAGCCCGTTCGTGCTGGCCATCGCCGCCGCCTTCGGCCGCTCCAAGGGCGAAATTGGCCTCGTGCTGACGCTCATGTGGGCCATCTACGCCTGCTTTCAGTTTCCCAGCGGGGTCGTCGCGGACCGGTACGGCGAGCGCCGCGTGATACTGCTGGCGCTCGGGCTGGCCACCGTCGGCGCGCTCCTGGTGGCGTGGTCCCCGACGTTTTTCGCTTTCGCAGTTGCGGCCGCCGTCCTCGGGAGCGGCGCGGGAATGTACTTCGCGGCCGGGACGGCGCTGCTGGACCGGCGCTTCGAGAACACCGGCCAGGCGTTCAGCCTCCACTCGGCGGGCGGCCCGCTGGCGGGACTGGCCGTGCCCGTCTGTGCGAGTCTGATCGCAACACGCTTCGGATGGCGGGCTGGCGTCCTCGTCGGCGCCGCTGGCGCTGCGCTCGGTCTCCTCGCGGCGGTGTTCGCGATGGGGACGACACCCCCGGCCAGCCCAGAGATGCACCTCCGTGATCGGCTCGTCCCCGGGACGGTAATCGAACTCCTCTCGCGGCCACCCGTGGCGTTCATGACGCTGCTTGGCGTCATCGGGATGTACATCTTCCAGGCCTTCGTCTCGTTTTTCCCCGCGTTCCTCCAGGAGTACCACGGCCTCTCGACGCAGGGAGCCAGTTTCGCGACCGGGATCGCGTTCCTCCTCATCGCGATCGTCCTGCCACTGGTCGGGCGGGCCGGCGACGTCTTCGGCCACGACCGCTTTCTCGTCGCCCCCTTCCTCGTGACGGCCGCGGGTTTTGCGACGCTGCTGGTCCCCGGTGGCCGCGCGATCCTGGGAGCCGGCGTTCTCCTCGTCGGGGTCGGGCTGACCTGGGGCGGTGTCCTCCAGTCGCGGTTCATGCGGGAGTTCGCCGACAACGAGCGCGGCACCGGATTCGGTCTCGTGCGCACGACGTTCGTCCTCCTCGGGTCGGTCGGCAGCGCGGCGACCGGCTTTCTCGCGGAGGTCGGCGGCTGGCCCGTCGCCATCGGGGTACTCGTCGCCCTCCTGGGTCTGGCTGCCGCGCTCGTGGCCGGCAACCGCCTGCTCGGGCTGGGGCTGTAGGCCGACTGGCGCGACCGGCCCGACATTATATATTCGTCGGTCGTGTTGAACGAAACGAATGACTAACGAAACTGACTCCGGGGAAGCCGAGACCGCGTCAGTAGATCCGTCGGCAGAGGAGGGCAGGGATGGAGACACAGCGGAGGAGACGGACGGCCCCGACGAGTCGGCCGTGGAACAGGGAGACGGGGACGAGGAGACGGCGTTCGAGATGCAAAAGCGCAGACTCGACGAACGCGAACTGGGACTGGACCGGCGTTCGGAGGACTTGGACGAGCGCGCGGCGGCCCTCGACGACCGCGAGGCCGAACTCGACGAGCGCGCAGAGCGGCTGGCGAACAAGCGCCAGGAACTCGACGACTGGGAGACACAGCTCGAACAGCGGGCCAGTGACCTCGACGACCGCGAGGCGAACATCGAGGACGTCGAGTCTGACCTCAACGAGCGGGCACGGGAACTCGGTGAACACGAGGAGACGCTCCACAACTACCTGGAGGGACAGGTCGACGGCCTCGAATCGACCATCACGGAGACGATGTGGTCGGCGCTGGACAGTTACAGCCAGGAGGGGGGCCGTTTCGGCCCGACCGGCACGCTCGTGGCGGGCCTCGTCGGCCTCGCCCTCGCCGTCGCCGGAGCTGGCTACGCCGCCGCCCTCGCAGTCGGAACCGGCGGACTGGTCTTCGGGGCGACCGGTCCGGACGCCGTCGTCGCGGCCGCCCTGTTCGTCGCCGGACTGGCGGTCAACCTGCTGACCGTGACCGACCGCCTCTAGCGGAGGCTGGCAACGGTCCCGTCGTCGACGTCTTGCGTCTCGACGAGTCCGTCGGCCTCCAGGTCGGCGAGCAGCCCCCGCAGCCACTCCCGGCCGTACGCGCCGTCGGGAACGTAGTCGACGCGGACCCGTGGCCCCAGTTCGTCCAGTTCGAGGGCGCCGTGTTCGCCGAGTGCGGCCACGACCCGACCCCGGAACTGTCGCCTGCTCCCCTCGAATTCGGGCTGGCTGGGCACGTCCGGCGCCGTGAAGTCCCCCGACTCGTATGCCGCACACCACCGCCGCCAGGGACACTCCGCATCGTCACACCGGGGGGTTTTCTCGCAGGCCACGCCCCCCAGTTCCATGATGGCGTTGTTCCAGACCCGCGATTCCCCCGCGGGCATGAGCCGACCCGCCGCGCGCTCGAAGGCCGCGTCGTCGTCCGGAACGCCGAACGCGCGATAGAGCACCCGCTTGACGTTCGTGTCGACGACGGCCTCGCCGTTGTTGAACGCGAAGCTCGCGACGGCGTTGGCGGTGTAGGGACCGACGCCCATCAGTTCCGAGAGTTCCGCCGGGTCGCGCGGGAACTGGCCGTCGTAGTCGGTCACGACCTGCCCGGCAGCCTCGTGGAGGTACCGCGCGCGGTTGTTGTACCCGAGGCTGTGGTCGGTCCAGAAGGTCACCACGTCGGCGCGGTCGGCCGCCGCGAGGTCCTCGACGGTCGGCCACCGGTCAAGGAACGCCTCCCAGGCCTCGACGACACGCCCGAGCTGGGTCTGCTGACTCATCACCTCCGAGACCAGTATCTCGTAGGGGTCGGTCGTCTCCCGCCAGGGGA
>CAZUWC010000090.1:0-7198 GCA_964623935.1 uncultured Halobacteriales archaeon | reverse complement strand
CAGTAATGAACGACAGCAATCCGTATCAGAGGTGGTCGGACCGGACCAGTTCGCGGACGTCCCGGCGGTTGCGAGCGGCCCAGTATCCGAGGCCGGAGGCGATGGCCGCCGCGGACAGGAGGTAGACGAAGAGGTACGACCCGACGACCGTCCGGGGGTAGCGGACCGTGTAGACGAGGCCTTCTGTCCCGAGCGAGACGGTGAGGAAGCACAGAACCGCGACGACCACCGCGCGTCCCAGGATGGTCAAGCCGTGGGTCCGGGAGTGGTCGACGACGAGCAGGACCGCGGTAAACAGTGACAGCAATCACTATAGCCGGCAGTATGAAATTGGTAGCACGACCGTATCAGGTAGCCACGTACGCGATCATGCTCTCGACGAGCTTGTTCTCGGCGCGCCGGAGATGCTCCTCGAAGGTCCGGCGGGCGATGTCGAGTTCGGCGGCGACCTCGGCGGTAGTGGTCTCGCGGGGAATCTCGTAGTAGCCCGCCTCGAGAGCGGCCGCGAGTGCCTCGGCCTGGCTCTCCGAGAGATCCGGCAGCGCGGAGTCGAGCATCAGCAGGGGCACGTCGGGGGTGACGGTGTCGATCTCGCGTTTGGCCTCGACGGTGACGGCGTGGGACTCGCTGACCGCCCGGTAGACGGCCGTCAGTTCCGACTCGTCCAGCGAGACGACCCGCGCGAGCAACGTTCCGTGGTCGTAGGTCAGCGGCGGCAACGAGAGACAGTCGTGGGGCCGCAGGTACCCCTCCAGGAGGTCCTGGCGGCCCTCCAGCAGACACGCCTCCGTGACGAGGACGACCTCGCCGTCGTCGCGGACGAGGTCACCGACGCCCACCTCCCGCGTGACGTGGTCGAGTGCCGCGTCCAGGTCCGAGCCCGTGACGTGCAGGAGGTCACAGTACCCGCTGCACCACACCTCGACCTGCACGTCGCTGTCGGCGGTCATCGACGCGTAGGGGCTCTCGTGGTCGATACGAAACGTCGCCTCGTACATGCGGAACCGTACCACACACAGCCACCTAAAACCCAGCTCGTTTAAGCAGCCACCGCATGGCGGGCCGAGGTTCTTTGACTCGGGGCGGGTAGGAGAGGGGGATGTCAGAACAGCACCGCGGTACGCCGAGCGAGCGGTGGCGGGAGTTACAGGGGGCGCCGACGGGGACGGAACTGCACACGGAGGGCTGGCGACAGGAGGCGGCCTTCCGGTTGCTGAACAACAACCTCGACCCCGAGGTCGGGGAAGACCCCGAGGACCTGGTCGTCTACGGCGGGACCGGCCGGGCCGCACGGGACTGGGACGCCTACGACGCCATCCTCGCGGAACTGGAGACGCTGGGCGACGAGGAGACGCTGCTCGTCCAGAGCGGCAAGCCCGTCGGCCGGTTCCGGACCCGCGAGGAAGCCCCCCGGGTGCTCATCGCCAACTCGAACCTCGTGGGCCGGTGGGACAACTGGGAACACTTCCACGAACTCGAAGCCAAGGGCCTGATGATGTACGGCCAGATGACCGCCGGCTCGTGGGCCTACATCGGGACCCAGGGCATCGTCCAGGGCACCTACGAGACGCTCGCGGAGTGTGCCGACCGGCACTTCGGCGGCGACCTCGAGGGGCAGGTCGTGGTCACGGCGGGCCTGGGCGGGATGGGCGGCGCCCAGCCGCTGGCGGTCACGATGAACGGCGGGGTCTGCCTGGCCGCCGACGTCGACGCCGACCGCATCCGGCGGCGGATCGACACCGGCTACTGCGAGGAGATGACCGACGACCTCGACGCGGCACTCGCCACGGCACGGGAGGCCGCCGAGGAGGGGCGAGCCCACAGTGTCGGCCTCCACGCGAACGCCGCCGACATGCTGGAGGGGCTGCTCGACCGGGACTTCGTCCCCGACGTGGTCACCGACCAGACCTCCGCACACGACGCACTGGAGGGGTACTACCCGAGCGGCTACACCGTCGGGGAGGCCGACGCGCTGCGCCTGGAGAACCCCGAGCGGTACCGCGCCGAGAGCCTGGACACGATGGAGCGACACGTCGACGCCATCCTCGAACTGCAGGAACGGGGCGCTATCGCCTTCGAGTACGGCAACAACATCCGCGGACAGGTACGGGCAGAGCGGGGCCGCGAGGACGCCTTCGACTTCCCGGGGTTCGTCCCGGCGTACGTCCGGCCGATGTTCTGCGAGGGGCGGGGACCGTTCCGCTGGCTGGCCCTCTCGGGCGACCCGGCGGACATCCACCGCACCGACGGGGCCGTCGTCGAACTGTTCCCGGAGAAGGACCGGCTCGTCCGGTGGATCGAACTGGCGGCCGAGCAGGTGGCGTTCCAGGGCCTGCCCGCGCGGGTCTGCTGGCTTGGCTACGAGACGACGCCCGCCGAGGAGACGCCCGTCGGCCACCTCGACGCCGTCGACCCGGACGAGGCGCTGACAGAGCGCGCCCAGTTCGCGCTGCGGATCAACGAACTCGTCGCCGACGGGGAGATCGCCGCGCCGGTCGTCGTCACGCGGGACCACCTCGACGCCGGCAGCGTCGCCTCGCCCAACCGCGAGACAGAGGCGATGCAGGACGGCAGCGACGCGGTCGCGGACTGGCCGATCCTCAATGCCCTGCTGAACTGCGCGGCCGGGGCCGACATCGTCAGCGTCCACGACGGCGGCGGGGTCGGCATCGGCAACGCCGTCCACACGAACAACCACGTCGTCCTCGACGGGACCGACCGGGCCGCACGCACCGCAAAGCGCGTGTTCACGACCGACCCCGGGATGGGGGTGGTCCGTCACGCCGACGCCGGCTACGAGGCCGCCATCGAGACCGCCGAGGCCTCGGACGTGCACATCCCCATGCGCGAGGACCCGTGACATGTCCGGGTTCACCGTCGTCCGCGACGCCGCCGAACTCGTCCAGCCACGACCCGCCGGGCCAGACGAGGGCAGCCACGGCGACACCGACCCCGATCCCCATGTCGAGACGGTCCCGGAGGCTGCGGTGGCCATCGAGGACGGGCGGGTCGTCGCGGCCGGGCCGAGCGACGAGGTGACACGCGAGTACCCGCCCGAGAACGCCGCGACCGCGATCGACGCGACCGGCCGGACGGTCCTGCCGGGGCTGGTCGACCCGCACACCCATGCGGTCTTCGCCGGCGACCGCTCCGACGAGTTCACCGCCAAACTCCGCGGGAAGTCCTACCAGGAAATCATGGCCGAGGGCGGGGGCATCCTCCGGACCGTCCGGGCGGTCCGCGAGGCCTCCCAGGAGGAGCTGACCGAGAATCTGCTGGCTCACCTCGACGTCATGCTCGCCCACGGCACGACGACCGCGGAGGTGAAGTCGGGCTACGGGCTCTCAGTGGGGGCCGAACTGAAGCTCCTGGAGGCGGTGGCCGCGGCCGACGAGCGCCACCCGGTCGACCTCGTGGCCACGTTCATGGGCGCCCACGCTGTCCCCGAGGACCGGGAGACCGACGACTACGTCGAGGAGGTCGTCGCCGACCAGATTCCGGCGGTCGCCGACCGCGGCCTGGCGACGTTCTGTGACGTCTTCTGCGAGGCGGGCGTTTTCTCCGTCGAGCAGTCCCGGCGGGTCCTCGCAGCCGGCCAGGAGGCGGGCCTGGCGCCGAAGGTCCACGCCGAGGAGTTCGAGCACCTCGGTGGGGCACAACTGGCCCCAGAGTTGGGCGCGACCAGCGCCGACCACCTCCTGCAGGCGACCGCTGAGGACGCAGCGGCGCTCGCGGAGGCGGGCGTGGTGCCGGTGTTGCTCCCGGGGACGGCGTTCACGCTCGACACCGACTACGCCGACCCGGACCTGTTCGGGGCGGCCGGGGCGCCGGTCGCCGTCGCCACGGATTTCAACCCCAACTGCTTCTCCCAGAGCATGGAGTTCGCCATCGACCTCGCGTGTCACGGGATGCGGATGACTCCGGGTGCGGCCGTCCGCGCGGCCACCGCCACCGCCGCGGCGGCGCTCGACCGCGAGGACCCCACCGGCACGCTCGCGCCGGGCGCACCGGGCGACCTCGTGGTCGCGGGCGTCCCCTCCCACGAACACCTGCCCTACAACTTCGGCGTGAGCCAGACGGCGGCGGTCCTCAAGGAGGGAGATGTGGTGTACAGCGATGGGGAGGTGAGCGGCGGTGGCTGAGGTGGTCGTCGACGGCGAGTCGCTGACACCGGCGGACGTCGAGGCCATAGCGCGGGAGCGCGCGAGCGTGACGGTGCCGGCGGAAGCGCGCGAACGCGTCCGGGCCTCCCGGGAGCGCGTCGAGGAGATCGTCGACTCGGGGGAGGCGGTCTACGGCGTCAACACCGGGTTCGGTGACCTCGTCGACGAGCGCATCCCCGCAGCCGACCGCGAGGCGCTCCAGGCGAACCTCCTGCGGAGCCACGCCGCGGGCACCGACGAACCGGTGCCGGTCGAGGCGGTGCGGGCGATGCTCGTCACACGCTTGAACGCCCTCGTGAAGGGGTACTCGGGCGTGCGCGAACGCGTGATCGACGTGCTGGCGGCGATGCTCGAAGAGAGCGTGCACCCGGTCGTCCCCTCGAAGGGGAGCCTGGGTGCCAGCGGGGACCTCGCGCCGCTTGCCCACCTCGCGCTGGTGGCCACTGGCGAGGGCGAGGCGCTGGTCGACGGCGACCGATTGCCGGGCGGGGAGGCGCTGGCCCGGCGGGACATCGAGCCGCTGTCGTTGCGCGCCAAGGAGGGACTGGCCCTCATCAACGGCACCCAGTTGACCGTCGGACTCGCCGCGCTGGTCGTCCGGGACGCCGAGCGCGCGCTCCTGGCGGCCGACGTCGCCGGCGCCTTGACCACCGAGGTGACGATGGGCACCACCGCCTCCTCGCATCCGCGCCTCCAGGCGGTCCGCCCCCACGAGGGCCACGCCGCGGCCGCGCACAACGTCCGCGCGCTGACGGCCGACTCCGAAATCGTGGAGTCACACCGCAACTGCGACCGCGTCCAGGACGCCTACTCGGTCCGGTGTCTCCCGCAGGTCCACGGCGCCGTCCGGGACGCCGTCGCACACCTCCGGTCGGCGGTCGAGACGGAACTCAACAGCGCGACCGACAACCCTCTCGTCTTCGACGCGGCGGGCGTCGACGACCGCGCCAGCGGGACCGCGAACGCCGCAGTCCTGTCGGGCGGGAACTTCCACGGCGCACCCCTGGCGCACCCCCTCGATTACGTCACCGGCGCGCTGGCGGACCTCGCCGCGATCTCCGAGCGCCGGGTCGACCGTATGCTCAACCCGAGCCTCCAGGAGGACCACCTCCCGCCGTTCCTGGCCGCCGAGAGCGGACTGGAGTCGGGCTACATGATCGCCCAGTACACCGCCGCCGACCTGGTGAGCACGGCCCGCTCCCGGGGCCGTCCCTCGACGGACACCATCCCCGTCAGCGGCAACCAGGAGGACCACGTCAGCATGAGCGCGGCGAGCGCGCTGGGGGCCCGCGACACCGTCGCGGACGTCCTCACCGTGGTCGCGACGGAACTGACCTGCGCGACACAGGCCCTGGAGTTCGTCGGCGACCACGACCCCGGGACTGGAACGGGCGCGGCCGCGACGCTCGTCCGTGAGCACGTCCCGCCACTGGAGGGCGACCGTCCGGTCGGCGAGGACGTCGCGGCCGTCCGCGAACTGGTCGCCTCCGGCCGGCTCCTGGAGCGCGTCGAGGCCGAAATCGAGGCCGACCTCCGCTAGTCGCCCCGATCCGGCGGACATCCTCTCTGTTTCGGTCACGGGCTTTTGTCGGTCCGACGCCAGCCGACAGCAGGACGGTAATGGTCACACTGTCGAACCGACCGATCCTGATAGTGATTGCTGTAACGATTTACCGTTTCAACCGCGTCACGTCGTGCGGGTGATCCGGAAAAGGCTTACAGCAATCACTATGAGCCGCGCGGTGAGACCCATCATCGCCTTCCTCGTCGTCACGGTCGCCGGACTCGCCGGATACGTGGTCCTCGTCAACATCGGGTTCGTGGAGGCAGTCTTCTGGCTGATCGACCCGACGAGGTTGTCATCCCCGAGGTGCTCAGCGGCGATACCGTCAGCGGGTGGCTCTGACCGCCCGCGGTCGTGCGTGTGCGACACGGCCGCGAAGGCGACCCGGCTTTATGGGTTACCAAGCGTAACTGGATAGTAGGAGGAACTCACAGTGAGCGTCACCACGGACGACGGTTCGGCAGCGGGAATCGAGGCAGCCTACGACGACCCCGAGGAGCCAAGCGAGCTGACGCTGTTCACGACGGACCCCGAGCGGGTCGCGACGCGCTGGCTGACTGTCGACATCGAGCACGCCGTCGACCTCGCCGAGTGGACCTGACTTACACGAAGTCGGACAGCCCGGACTGTTCGCCGGCGTCCTCGCTCTCGTCGGTTTCCCGGTCGGTTGCGTCCGCTCGACCGTCGGCCGTCGGGGTCCCGTCCGCGTTCCCGTCCGTGTCCAGATCGCCATCCGTCCCGCTCGTATCGTCCGGTTCGTCTTGTTCTCCCTCGGCACTCGCGCCGTCGAACGCACCCTCGGTTCCCTCGGCGGCGAGTTCCGCCTGGAGTTCCGCCGCGTCCTCGACGATGGACTGGACCTTGTTGGTGTCCTCGCCGCTGCCGGTGACGAAGGCGACGTGTTCCGCCTCGAGGTCGTACCGGGCGGCCATCGCGACGGTCAGTTCGCGGTTCTTGCAGTGGTGGGTCATCGCCGCCAGGTGAGGGACGACATCCCGTCTGGCGGTCCCCGTCGAGGTGCCGCTGGCCTCGGCGACCTTGCGGGCGATGTAATCGCGCTTGTCCCGCGTGCCCCGCGTGCGCCCGAGCTTCGACCAGTAGCTGGGCGGGCTGTAGCGGGTCCACCCGCCCTTGGACTCGCGCCTGGCCGCGGCCACGCCGGCGGTCATGTTGTCGGCCGCGTACCGCCAGAAGGTGTAGTTCTGTGTCGCCCGCACGCGCCCCAGCCAGCGGTCCGCGGCGGCGAGGAAGTCGTAGGCGTCTGCCAGTTCCCCGCCGTGGTAGTCCTTGGGGACGTTGTCCTCGATCCAGTTGATGAGGTCGTCGGGCGTCTCGTCGACGTCGTAGGACGCCTCCAGGGCCTCCCGGGCGTCGGCCTCCTTGATGACGGTGTCGAG
The DNA here is from genome assembly GCA_964623935.1 of uncultured Halobacteriales archaeon. Taxonomy (GTDB): domain Archaea; phylum Halobacteriota; class Halobacteria; order Halobacteriales; family Haloarculaceae; genus SW-9-67-25. The sequence continues at coordinate 74 of CAZUWC010000090.1, read as the reverse complement.
GTAGTCGAAGACACCCCGGGTGCGGTCGCGCTCGCCCGTCACGACGTCCTCGGCCGTGATCCGGTTCCGTCCCT
>CAZUWC010000089.1:0-7206 GCA_964623935.1 uncultured Halobacteriales archaeon | reverse complement strand
CGGCCGCAAGAAATCCCCACAGTGGCAGGAGGACGCCTGGGTCACGGGCACGAGCGACAAGTACGGCAGCATGGAGAAGTACGGCCACGGTGCCTCGTGTTCGGACTCGGGGTACCGCGGCCAGGAGCTGATGTTCTGTACCCACGGCGTCTCGGAGACGGACTTCGAGCACTGCGAGTACTTCATCGGCTGGGGCCACAACATGACCCAGGGCGGCGGCGCGCACCTGTGTCAGATCACCTGGCCGAAACAGATCGCCGACGCCCGCGACGACCAGGGAATGACGACCATCGCCATCGACCCACAGCGCCGGAACTCTGGGAACTACGCCGACCAGTGGCTCCCCATCGAACCGGGTACCGACATGGCATTTTGGCTCGCGTTCAACAGCGTCCTCGTCGAGAACGGATACATCGACGAGGAGTACCTCAGCAGCGCGACGAACGCGCCGTGTCTCGTCGCGACCGAAGGCCCGGAGGAGGGTCACATCCTCCGGACCGAGGACGCAGAGGACCCCGGCGAGGAGTACACGTGGGCCGACGGCGAGTTGGTCTGGGACGAGGCGGCCGGCGAGCCCGTCGCTCACGAGGAAGCGTCGGCACCGGAGAACCTCGCACTGCGGGGCACCTACGAGGTCGACAGCACTGAAGTCAAACCGGCCTTCCAGTTGTACCTCGAACAGATTCAGCAGTACGACCCCGAGTGGGCAGCCGAGATCACGGACATCGACGCCGACACCATCGAAGAGCTCGCCCTGGAGTGGGGCGAGAACGCCCAAATCGGAGCGACGACGGTCATAGACGGCGTCGAAATCCCGTACCGCCCGGTCGGGGTACACGGCTACCACGTCGCCCAGCAGGAGACGGGCGTCCCGACGACGATGGCTCAGTATCACGCGTCGATGCTTGTCGGGGCGGTCGACGTCGTCGGTTCGACCCGAGTCAGGAAGGCCAAGTACGACGGCCCGCAGGACTACCGGGAGCCGTTCCGCGACCAGGCATTCCACCCCGAGAAGATCACCCGAGAGCCGGACGGCCCGTCGCTGGGCGGGAGCATGTTCCACCCCATCGACTCGACTGCCTTCTCGCAGTCCCACGTCAGTCAGACGAACGCCGACAAGTACAACCTCCCCTACGAACCCGGGGAGATGGCGTGGATTTGCCAGATGGTCAATCCGGTCCTGTCGGCCCAGGAGACGGATACGATCATCGAGAGCATGAGCCGGATCGACACGACCGTCGTCGTCGATCCGTGGCTGAGCGAGACGGCCGACGTCGCCGGCGACTACGTGCTTCCCGCCGCGACCGCCGACAAGCTCCAGGGGCCGACCGGCGGCTGGAGCGGCTACGCCGACACGGAGTTCATCCGCTTCCCGTCGATGGACCCGATGTGGGAGACCAAGCCGGACGCCGAAATCTTCATCGAGATGGCCAAGGCTGTCGGCGCCTTCGAGGAGTACGTCCTCGACATCAACGACGAGCTCGGGCTCGACGGGACGGAGTACGCCTACTCCGGAGCTGAGGAGGCACCGGACGATCCACACGAGTTCCTCCGCGACGGGCTGGACCGCTGGGCGAAGACGAAAGGCAAGAGCCTGGAGTGGTTCCGCGATGGCAACATCATCACCAACGAGTGGGAGGTCGGCGACGGCAACCGGTACGCCTACACCTGGGGGATGGACAACGGCTACGGCGAGTTCAACCCCTACGACGCCAAACACGAGTTCTACAGCGAGACGCTGTACCGGCTCGGCGAGCGCGTCGAGGAACTGTTCGCCGACTCGAAGTTCGACGACCCCGAAGGCGAGTTCCCCTACCTCCAGGACTACAACGCCTTCCCGACGTGGCGCCAGCCGACGATGTACGACTCGCCCGACGAGTACGACCTGACGCTGTTCAGCTGGAAACAGATCGAACACAAGGAGTCCCGGACGGCGACCAACAAGCTACTCAACGAGATCGCACCCCGGTCGGCGATCCGTCTGAACCCCGCCGACGCCGAGCGCATCGGCGTCGAGGACGGCGACGAGGCCGTCCTGGAGACCCACAACGCCCAGACCGGCGAGACCTACCAAGTCGAAGGCGTCGTGGCGACCCAGGAAGGCATCAAGAAGGGCGCAGTCGGGCTCCCGCACCACCACGGCAGCTGGAAAGACACCGAGACCGAAGCCCTGGACGAGGGCGCGAACTCGAACCGGGTGTTCCCGAGCGGCCCGGGCTACCTCGGGCTCGACAACGGGCAGGCGTTCCAGGTCCGTGCGAAAGTCGAACCAAAGGGAGGTGACAGCTGATGACCCAGCTCGGCATGGCGATCGACCTGGAGCGGTGTTACGGCTGCCGGGCCTGCATGGAGTCCTGCAAGGTCGAGAACTCCACCCCACGCGGGGCCTTCTGGATGCACGTCTTCCGGTACGAGGAGGGCGAGTATCCGGACACCGACCAGAAGTTCATGCCCCGGCCCTGCCAGCACTGCTCGGAGCCCTCCTGTGCCTCGGCCTGCCCGACCTCGGCGCGGTTCAAACGCGAGGAGGACGGCATCGTCCTCACGGACTACGACCGGTGTATCGGCTGCCGGTACTGCGAGATTGGCTGTCCCTACGGTGTCAACTACGCGCAGTTCATGGACCCCGAGGAGACCCAGTACGGCCACGGTTCCGCCGAGGGCGGCGACGAGAAGTTCGGTTCCGGAACCGTCGAGAGCGAGTTCGGCGACGAACTGCCCGGGGGCGGCAAACCGCCGTGGCACGACCCGGTCCACGACGAACCGGTCGAACCACGTGGCACCCGGATGTCCGGCCCACAGCCCGAGGGCGTGATGAGCAAGTGTACCATGTGTGTCCACCGCCAGGACTCCGAGAACCACGAGTCGGGCACGACCGCCTGCCAGGAGACCTGTCCGGTCGACGCGATCAAGTTCGGCGACATGGAGGACCCCGAGAGCGAACCGCGCCAGCACCTCCGGGAGAAGGGCAGTTCGTCGACGTTCAAGCTCCTCGAAGACCGGGGCACCGAACCGAACGTCGTCTACATCGGCGACGAGCCCGGCGACGACGCCAAACCCATCGAAGGCGCAGAGACGTTCAAGGACCCTGAAGCGGCTGCGGAAATCGAACGCGATCCGCCCGAAACGCGGGCGACTGACGTGGAGGTGAACCAATGAGTACTCCGTCCGTGCCGCGCGAGCGGCTCACCGACCCCCTAGAAGAGACGAGCAAGCTCTACTACGTCCTCGTCGGCGTCGCGGGACTGCTCGTTCTGGGCATGCTGTTCAGTTTCGCGACCGTCTTCACGCAAGGCCACCACGTCACCGGACTGGACAACTGGGGGACCGACGGCGGGGTCCCCTGGGGGCTGGACATCGGTGCCTTCAGCTGGTGGTCGGCGATGGGCGTCGGCGCGATCGCCCTGTCGGCCATCATCCGCGTGTTCCGGATGGAGGAGTACGAGCCCTACGCCCGTATCGGGGAACTGGTGACGCCGCTCGCGTTCCTCGTGGGCTTCCTGCACATCGTGTTCGACCTCGGTCGGCCGTTCCGGGTGTTCAACGCGCTCATCTACCTTCCCCTGCAGTCGCCCATCGCGTGGGACGTCATCCTCCTGGGCGGGCTGGGCGTCGTCTCAGTCCTCTACCTGCTGGTGTCCATCCGGCCCGACGTCCACGAACTCCGGGAGCGCGGGAGCCTCCCGTCGGTGCTGTCGCCGGTCTACGACGTCGTGTTGCTCAACTACACGGCCCAAGAGGCCGACGGCCGGGGCGCACGCTGGTGGCTCGCCGCCACTATCCTCGTGTTCATTCCCGTCGTCGGCGGTGGCGTCGTGCCGTTCGTGTGGGGGTCGCTGGGCGTGAGCCTCAACTGGTTCGGTGCGATCCAGGGCCCGACCTTCCTCGCACAGAGTATGGCAATGGGTGCCGGGACGATCCTGCTCGTGGCCGGCATACTGCGGTACGCGTACGACCTGGACGACGTCTTCACCGACGGGACGCTGCGACAGCTTGGTGTCTTCACCGGCGCCTTCGCGTTCATATACCTGCTGGGCGTCTTCTACGAGATCCAGACGGGGACGTTCGCGGCCGACATGGCCGACCCGAACGTCGGGTCGCTCGTCTTCGGCGGCGCGGTCGCGACGTTGCTGTGGCTGGCAATCGCTGCAATCGTCGTTCCGATGGTCTATCTCGTCGTTCAGCAGGCCACCCGGCGGTTCAGCCTCGTCGGGACGGTGCTGTTCGCCGGCGTGATGCTCGTCGGTGTCCTGCACCAGGAGACGTGGCTCATCGTCGGCGGCCTGCTGTACCCCGACCTCATCTACCCGGTCGGCGAGTACACGCCGTCGATCTACGAGTGGCTGAACCTGATGGGGACGACCGGGCTGGTCGCACTCGGGTTGCTCGTGTTCGCAAAGACACTACCGATCGTCTCGACCGACGGAACCGGGGTGCGTTCCGACAGATGAGTTCCGAGCGGATCGCGACGGCCCGGAGCGGAGACGACGGCTGCCCGGTCGACGCCCGCGTCTACCGTGTCCTCGGCGAGCAGTTCCTCGAGCGCCCCGACCGGGACCGGGTCGACGCTGTCGGTGCCTGGGTCCGGGAGTGGCGACACGGCGCCGAGTCACTCCCCCTGGAAATCGCGTCCGCACTCGAACGCACCGGGAGCGGAAGCGAGGCGGACGGGGAAACGCTCCGAACGGCGTACACACGACTGTTCCGGGGGGTCTCCGACCAGGACCCCGATCCGCCCTACGAGTCGCTGTACGTCGACGGGCAGTTCTACGGCCAGACGACGACCGAAATCCAGCAGGGCTACCGCTGGGCGGGCGTCGACGTCGACGACTCCCGGGGGAACGAGCCGCCGGATCACCTCGGCATCGAACTCCAGTTCCTCGGTGAACTGGTCGCGATGGACGGACAGGAGACCGATTCCGACGGGCCCGACGTCGAGGACGCGCAGTGGTGGCTGCTCGACGACCACCTGACCGAGTGGCTGCCGACGTATCACGCGCGCATCCAGCGGGAAGATCCACCCGACTACTACGGGGGATTGCTCGACCTGGCGCTCGCGGTTGTCACCTCTCACCACGACGCGCTCGCAGCCGACCGGTAACCATGTACGACATCCACAACCACTACGAGGTCCACTTCGACGTCCCCAGCGGCCGTCACGACGCCTTCGAGGAGTGGCTGTCGTCGAACGTCGTCGAGTGGATCAACCACGAGTCGGTGGCACACTTCGAGGTGTTCCGGAACGACACGAGCCTCTCGCCCGAGGTGAAGTTCGTCTTCGGATTCGAGACGCTCCGAGACTGGGCATCCTTCGTCAACAGCGACGAACACAGGGCTGCGATGGACCGGTTCGAGACGCTCGCTGACAACCGGGAGGCGGTCCTCTGGCAACCCGCATCGGTGAAACTGGATGGGACAGACGCGTCGCCGGTCGGGGACGGCGGGAAGGACGAAGCGACTGGTCGAACACGCGGGACGGATCCTGTCATACCACAATGACCGATACCACAATACCCGACGACGAACTCGAACGACTGGAAGCGATCGAAGACCCGACACTCGAAGAGGACATCGTCTCGCTGGGGCTGGTCGGAGACGTCGGGATCGACGACGGCACAGCGACGGTCCCGCTCGCGCTCGGGGCACCGCACTCGCCGGCCGAGACCGAAATCGCCGACCAGGTCCGCGAGGCGGTCGGCGGGGCGGGCTACGACCCGAACCTCGCGGTCGACATCGATGACGACACGCCGGCGGGGCGCATCGACGACGCCCCGAACGTCGTCGCCGTCTCCTCGGGCAAGGGCGGTGTCGGCAAGAGCACCGTCGCGGTGAACCTGGCGACGGCGATGGCCCAGCGCGGCGCCCGCGTCGGGCTGTTCGACGCCGACGTCTACGGGCCGAACATCCCGCGCATGCTCGGGGTCTACGACAGGCCCGGCATGGCCCGGGACGACGAGACGATCATCCCGCTGGAGGAGTACGGCGTGAAGCTGATGAGCGTCGGCTTCCTCGTCGGGGAGGACGACCCAGTCATCTGGCGGGGCGCGATGGTCGACAAGGTGCTCACCCAGCTCTGGCACGACACCGACTGGGGCGACCTCGATTACATGGTTGTGGACCTGCCGCCGGGGACTGGCGACGCACAGCTGACGATGCTCCAGCAGATGCCCGTGCTTGGAGCGGTCGTCGTGACGACCCCCCAGGACGTCGCGCTGGACAACGCGCGGAAGGGCGTCCGGATGTTCGACAGGCACGACGCCGAAGTCCTGGGCATCGTCGAGAACATGAGTACGTTCGTCTGTCCCGACTGTGGCAGCGCACACGACATCTTCGATACGGGCGGCGGTCGCGAGCTGGCCGAGGAGGACGACCTCCCGCTGCTGGGCCGCCTGCCGCTCGATCCCTCGATCCGCGAGTCCGGCGAAGTCGGCGAACCGGTCGTCACACGCGCCGGAACCGAACCTGCGAGCGCGTTCGAAGCACTGGGTGAGGAGGTGATGGACGCGGTCGGGAAACTCAGACGCGACTCCCACGCGCGAGCGCGCTCGTCCACGACCGACCATCGACCACCACAGAGGCAGCCCCAATAACTGGACAACGATGACCGCCGAGCCTGACACTATGTCCCGGTCGCGAGCGTCGATCTCCCTGTCCGAGTTCGACCTCGAGGAATTCGAAACCGTCGAGCGGTCCGCGACGATCCGGTGTGCGACCGGTCACCGGTCGAGGGCGACGTGGCGCGGGACACCGGTGGCTGCTCTGGTCGAGGTCGTAGACCTCTCGCTTGGGACGACCCACCTGTGTTTCGAGAGCGACGACGGCTACCGCGCCTGCCTCGACATCCACACGGCACTCGAGAGCATGTTGGCGGTCGCACGGGACGGAACAGCACTCGACGCAGGCGAGCGTCCGCGACTCGTCAGCCCCGGTGTCGAGGGCGTTCGGACGGTGAAAGCTGTCTCGGAGATCGATCCGGTCTCGCTCTCACGAAACGAGGACCCAGAAGGGTGTGAGGCGTTCCACCTCGGAGAAGAAAACGATGCGTAGCCTGTCAGTACTGCCGGAACGGATCGACGGGTTCGTTCGCGAAAAGAGGTACGAACACCGGAAGCGAACTCTCGCGAAGACGGTGGGATACCGAATCGTGATATCGTGGCAGAACGTCGCTACGTGCCGTTCCCGTTGACTTCGCGGGCGAGGTCGCCG
>CAZUWC010000088.1:0-7207 GCA_964623935.1 uncultured Halobacteriales archaeon | reverse complement strand
CCGATATCGAGAGCTGTGGCGGCCAGAAGCGTTTTTTACTCGTCGACGAATCCTGGAACATGGAACTCGACCTGCGACCGGCGGCGGATATCGAGCCGCTGTCGAAGTCCCTCCGGCCGGCCGCTATCTTCCTGGGGCTCGGGGTCTTCCTGCTGGGTGCCATCGTCCTCGGCGCCGCCCTCGCGGCCGAGGGGACCTCGCGGCTGCTCGCCTACACGGGGACGCTGCTCATGCTGCTCGGGGTCTCGCTGATCGGCGGCGCGCTCGTGATGGACCCCTCGGAGTTCTGGCTCGACCCCGACATCGAACTGGAGGGCCCCAGGCGGTACCTCGTGGTGGCCCTGTCGGTGCTCTGTCTCCTGTTGGCCGCCGTGGCGTTGTTCGCCGGATAGGCGAACGCAGTCCTTATTTTCCGGCCCGCGGAACGGGCGGCCATGCAGGTCATCGCTACCGTCGGCCTCCCCGGCAGCGGCAAGAGCGAGGCCGCCGCCGTCGCCCGGGACCTCGACATCCCGGTCGTCACGATGGGGGACGTCATCCGCCAGGAGTGTCGCGACCGCGGGCTCGACCCCGCAACCCACCACGGCGAGATCGCCAGGGCCCTGCGCGAGGAGAACGGCCCCGGCGCCGTCGCCGAGCGGTCGCTCCCGGTCGTCCGCGAGCACCTCGAAGACGCCGAGCGAGTCCTCGTCGACGGCATCCGGTCGGGGACGGAGGTCGACATCTTCGAGGACGCCTTCGGCGAGGCGTTCCTGCTCGTGTGTGTCGAGGCGTCCGAGGAGGCCCGCGCGAGGCGCCTGGACCTGCGGGGGCGCGACGCCGGGGCCGAGGAAGGCGGGGAATCACTGGCCGAACGCGACGAGCGCGAACTCGGGTTCGGGATGGACGAGGCCATGGCACGCGCCGACGTGGCAATCGGTAACGACGGGTCACTCGGGACGTTTCACGAGCGCGTCCGAACACTCCTCCGCGAGGGCCCGGAGGCGCTGGCGTGATCTACAGCGTCGACGTCGAGGTGACGGCGCCGGTCTACGACACCGAGGTGACCGACCGTGTCGCAGACGCCATCGTCGCCATCTTCCCGGGTGCAGACCCCGAACTCCGCCACGGCGAACTGGCCGTGACCGTCCACGACCTCGAACACTACTCCGAGTTGCTGTACCGCCAGCAGATCCTCGATACGGCCCGGGACATCTTCTTCGCGAACCGCCGGGGCGACTCGTTTTCCTTCCGACTGAAAAAGCAGGCTGCCTTCGAGGGCGTGGTCAACTTCGTCGTCGACGACCCCGGAGAGATCGGCGCGATCAGCGTCCGGGTTCGCGTCGAGGACCCGTCCGTCGAGGAGTTCATCGACCACGTCGCACCCCCCACCGAGGCGGGCGAACCGGTCGAACCCTGACGGCCCGCCGGGATTCTGTCCCGACTGTGGACACGCCCGTGCTCCCACCCGGGTCCGTGTCGGAGGACTCCCGCACGATAAAATATAAGTATTTCTATCTTTATCAATTAAAATAGGATATCAGATATGCTTGTTACCGGAAAGTCTGCCTCGGATTTCGGCTCGATTGTGGTCTCAAATCCGGAGCGACTGAATAAAAATACAGGAATAAAATACATAGTAGAAAAATAATATAAAGCCCGAAGTGCGGGAGTCCCGGCGCTTCGGGGCGGGCGCGGATCGGTACCGGAGCGTCACACCGCCCGGGATCGTTTCGCCCAGCAAATCCGGGTGAGCGCCTCCGCGCCGACTTCCCCGAGGAGTCCGGCGGCTTCGAGGTCGCGGTCGTCGAACGCGCCGGGGACCACGTCGCCGGCGCTCAACACGCCGTGTTCGCCGATCGGGACGTATATTCCGCTGACCAGTTCGCCGCGATCGTGGTCGTCCTTGCTCGTCTCGATGTCGGCGTACAGCTCCGGATTGCCGGTCCGGAACACGCGGGCGGCGGGGCTGTCCTCCGCGACGGGGTAGTCCGGCCGCTCGCCGGCCCGTTCGACGCACTCATCGGTTGCGACGGCGGTCTCCAGGACCTCGCCCCGGTCGTCGATCAACCGGACAGTCGTGTTCACGAGCCCGAGGACGTTCTTGGCGGCACCGGCAAGCACCTCGGCGACGGCCCGCCGGGAGTGAGCACGCTTCAACTGCTGGCTCGTCCGGTGCAACACCTCGATACGCTGTTCGCGCTGCCGGACCTCCGTCACGTCCCTGACCGTCCCGTGGAGACGAGTCGTGTCGCCATCCTGGGGGTGTGGTTCGCAGCGCAACCGCACCGTCCGCTCTTTCGTTCCCTCTCCCGCGAGCGTGACATCGGCCGTGAACGACCGGCCCGCTTCGAGTGCCGTCGCGATCAGTTCCGCGACCTGCTTTCGGTCGGAGTCGGCGTACCGTCCGAGGAACTGCTCGAAGGACGGTCGCTCGTCCGGGTCGAAACCGTGGATCCACCTGGCTTGCTCGCTCAGCCACGTCTCGCCGGTCACAGCGTCGTATGTCCAGACGCCCACGCCGGTGAGGCGCTGAACGCTCTCGAGCAACTCCTCGCTCGCCCCGGTCCTGCGGTCGTCTCTCGAGACGGCCGTCTGCCGTTCCCGCGGCGTGGGTTCGCTCATGGTGTGACAGACGGTAACGAAGGATAAAACGTTTTTTCCGTGTGCTGGTTCGGCCGGTGTGAGGTCAGGGTGTCGGCGTTCGGATCGCCGGATCATACCGTAAGCCCGTGAGCAATTTCCACCCCACGGGGGTCGAATATCTTCACGTCGGTACAGCCGACAGTATAGGGATGTTCAGAATCGTTTTCCAGGTCGACCACGCGCTGTACTGCGGTCGATCCTGTAATGACTTCTGAACAGTATCACCAGTCTTCGATGTTCCTGGCGAAATCGTATCCCTGTTTGACTGCGTCCGCGAGATGGCCCGGATCCCTCGCGTCGCCGATGACCACGGCCTTGACCCCCTGGCTCGCGAGCGCTTCGGCCAGGTCGTCGTCGGACTCGTAGCCGGTTGCACTCACGAGGGTATCGAAACCGACGGATGCCTCCCCATCGGCGGACTCGAAGGACAGCGTCCCCCCGTCGATCCGCTGGGGAGTCACGCCGGTGTGGACCGTGACGTGCTCCTCGACGGACTCGATGGGCAGGTTCTTCTGTCCTTTGAGTTTCTCGTGCAGGTGCGTCATGTAGATGGGCTCGGCGTCCATGGCGATGTCGTCCTCCATCGCCAGCAACACCACGTCGTGGCCGTTCTCGATGAGATACAGCGCGGTCTCGCACCCGAGTTCGCCCCCGCCGAGGACGACGACCTCCTCGTCACCTGAAACCTCGACGTCGCCGGTAAGCACGTGGTCGGCGGGGACACCTGCCTCGGTGCCTCCGATGTCCGGGAGGCTGGGACTGGATCCGGTCGCTACGCCGACCACGTCCGGGTCCATCGCCGCGATATCGTCGACACCGGCCCGCTCACCCAGCCTGACGTCCACGCCGTCCGTCCCGGCGATCTTCCCCTTCTCCCACTCCAGGAGCCACAGGAGGGAATCTTTCTCGGGAGGAATGCTCGAGACGAGCAGGTGGCCGCCGAGTTCGTCGTTCTCCTCGAACAGCGTGACGTCGTTGCCTCTCGCGGCGGACCGCCACGCGGCTTCCATGCCGGCCGGGCCGCCCCCGACGATGGCCACGTCCCGGGGCTGGTCGACGGGTCCCAGGTCGTCGCCGTACCTGATCTCCCGGCCCATCACGGGGTTGACGGTACAGGCTGCAGGTTTGTCCTCGAACAGCCGCTGTGTACAGTAGTTACAGGAGATGCACTTGCGTATCTCGTCGGCACGTCCGTCCCGTGCCTTCCTGGGCCACTCCGGATCGGCCAACAGCCCCCTGGCCATCGCGACCATGTCCGCCTGTCCCTCTTCGAGGACCCCTTCGGCGACCTCCGGGCTCCGGATCTTGCCGACGCCGCTGACCGGTGCGTCGACGGCCTCGCGCACTGCCTCGGCGTGATGGATCCGGTAGGCCTCGTCCTGCGCGTAGGGATAGAAGATCGTCGGCATCGTCTCGTAGATCCCGGCAGTGATGTCGAACCAGTCGATCCCCTCGTCCTCGAGTTCCTCGCAGATCCTGACGCCCTCGTCCAGGTGATACCCTTCCTCGACGTACTCCTCGACGGAGATTCGCATCGAGACGGGATAGTCGTCGCCGACCTTGTTCCTGACGTCCCGGAGGATTTCCCGCGCGAACCGGAGCCGGTTCTCGAAGGAGCCGCCGTACTTGTCCTCGCGCCTGTTGGTGTACGGCGACATGAACTGCTCGATCAGGTAGCCGTGTGCCCCGTGCAACATGACACCGTCGAACCCGGCGCGCTTGACCCGCAACGCCGCGTCGCCGAAGCGCTCGACCATCTCCTCGACTTCCTCGGTCTCCATCGGGCGGGGCTCGTTGCCCATGAACTTCTCGGTCACGTCGGAGGCCGAGATGGGCTGCTGATCGGGCATGTTGGGTTCCTGGTTCGCGTCCAGGAAGTGCGGGGCCATCTGTCGCCCGGCGTGGTGGATCTGGACGAACGTCCTGACGTTGTAGGACTGCATCTCGTCGTTCAACGCCGCCCAGCCGGGCAGGTGTCTGTCGTAGGAGACGTTCTTCTGGTTGACGGGGCTCTTGCACGTGTCCCAGTCGACGGCGGAGGCACCGACCACGATGGTCCCGACGCCGCCTTTCGCCCGTTCCGTGTAGTACTTCATCAGTCGGTCGTTGATCTCGCCCTCGGTGTATCCGGCGAGGTTGGTCTGCATCGGGGCCTGGACGATCCGGTTTTTCGCGGTGACCCCACCGATATCGATCGGCGTGAACATCTGCTCGAAGCCGCCGCTCCTGTACCCGCCAGTGGCGGGCGTATTCTCACTGGTCTCGGTCATGTTGCTGGCCTCACTGGGGACGGACACTATAGAATATTAAATTTTGGGGCGAGCGTCCGTGGCCGAGCGTCCGTGGCCGAGCGTCCGTGGCCACCACAATATTGAATACGGATTCGGTACTCGGTACCAACTGACGCATGAAGTACAGCAGAGACGAATCCTTCGAACGGCTTCGATCGACTGTGGAGAGCGGCGAACCGATCATCGGCGCCGGCGCGGGCACCGGGATGTCCGCGAAGTTCGCCGAACGCGGGGGTGTCGACCTGCTCATCATCTACAACTCCGGGCGCTACCGGATGAACGGCAGGGGCTCACTGGCGGGCCTGTTGCCCTACGGCGACGCCAACGAGATCGTGCTGGATATGGGCCACCAGGTGCTCCCGGTCGTCGAGGACACGCCGGTCCTCGCGGGCGTCAACGGGACCGACCCCTTCCGGGACATGGAGGTGTTCATCTCCGAACTGAAGCGCCGCGGGTTCTCGGGCGTCCAGAACTTCCCGACGGTCGGCATCTTCGACACGAACTCGAAGTTCCGTGCGAACATCGAGGAGACTGGCATGGGCTACGACGAGGAGGTCGACATGATCCAGGAGGCAAGCGAGCAGGGGATGCTCACCTGCCCGTACGTCTTCACCGAGGGGGAGGCCCGCGAGATGGCCGAGGCCGGCGCGGACGTCGTGGTCTCGCACATGGGGCTGACGACCTCGGGGGACATCGGCGCCGAGACCGCACTCGATCTGGAGACGGCCGCCGAGCGCGTCCAGGCCCACCACGACGTCGTGAAGGACGTCAACGAGGACGCGATGGTCATCTGCCACGGCGGCCCCATCGCCTGGCCCGAGGACGCCCAGTACGTGCTGGACAACACGGAGGGCGTGGTTGGCTTCTTCGGCGCCTCGTCGCTCGAACGGTTGCCCACGGAGGAAGCGATCCAGAATCAGGCCCGCGAGTTCAAGGACATCGACCTATGACGGAGTACTTCGTCGAACCGGACGACGTGGAGAGCCAGGTGTTCGACTGGGGTGTCCTGAAGTGGCTGACGACCCCCGACGTTACCGGTAGCGACCGGTTCAGTGCCGGTATCGTACGGCTCGAACCCGGCAAGGGCCACGAGCGCCACACCCACCCCGACAGCGACGAGTTCCTGTACGTGATCCGTGGCGAGGGCAAACAGGAGGTCGCCGACGAGAGCCGCGAGGTCGAGGCCGGCGACATGGTCTTCGTCCCCGAAGGTGTCGAACACGGCACCTGGAACACCGGCTGGGAGACGCTGATCCTCATGGCGGTGTACGCGCCACCCGGTCCGGAGGAGGTACTGGCGGATCTTCCCGAGTGTACGATCGTCCCGCCGGGCGAACTCCCGACCGAGGACGACGCCGGGGGTGACTGACTCATGGCAGTCGTCATCGTCGGCACCCTCGACACGAAGGCCGAGGAGATCGGCTTCGCACGCGACGTTATCGAGGCCCAGGGCGTGGACGTCCACCTCGTGGACACCGGTGTCATGGACGTCCCCGAGATCGAACCCGATACGCCGGCGAGCGAGGTCGCGGAGGCCGGCGGGACCTCCCTCGGGGACCTCCGCGAGGCCGGCGACCGCGGCGAGGCGATCGAGGCGATGGGCCGCGGTGCCGCCGAGATCGCCACTCGCCTCCACGAGGAGGGTGACCTGGACGGCATCTTCGGCCTCGGTGGCTCCGGCAACACCTCCATGGCGACGGAGGCGATGCGCGCCCTGCCCGTCGGCGTCCCGAAGCTGATGGTTTCGACGGTGGCCTCGGGTGACACCGAACCCTACGTCGGGATCCGTGACCTCGCGATGATGTACTCCGTTGCGGACATCGAGGGCCTCAACCAGCTCTCCCGGCAGGTGATCGCGAACGGCGCGCTCGCGATGGTCGGGATGGTGGCCAACGACCCCGGCGTCGGGGTCGAGGACCGGCCGACTGTCGCGGTCACGATGTTCGGCGTCACGACGCCCTGTGTCCAGACCGCGCGGGCGTACCTCGAGGAGCGCGGCTACGAGGTGATCGTCTTCCACGCCACCGGCACCGGCGGGCGCGCCATGGAGAGCCTGATCGAGGAGGGCATCGTCGACGGCGTCCTCGACGTGACGACCACGGAGTGGGCCGACGAACACGTCGGCGGGGTCCTCGGGGCCGGCGAGGACCGCCTTGAGGCCGCCGCCGAGGCGGGCATCCCGCAGGTCGTCTCGACCGGCGCGCTCGACATGGTCAACTTCGGGCCCCGCGATTCGGTCCCCGAGGAGTTCGAGGGGCGGCAGTTCCACATCCACAACCCCCAGGTGACGC
>CAZUWC010000087.1:0-7263 GCA_964623935.1 uncultured Halobacteriales archaeon | reverse complement strand
GGGAGGAACCCGAGGAGTGGTTCCAGGGCGTCAAGGCCGTCGTCGACATGGACCCAGAGGCCATCAACGAGCGGTTCGACATCGACGACGACGAGGGCGTCGCCCACCTGTTCGCGGGCGACCTCTTCGACGGCGTTCGTGGCGGTGGCCTCCTCTATACCAACGAGGACTCGCTGTCCATCGGGACGGTCTTCCACCTCGATTCCATCGCCGAGGAGAAGGCCGAGCCACACGAACTGCTGGACAGCCTGCTGACCCACCCGCTGCTCGACCAGTGGCTCCAGGGCGAGTACGAGGAGCGCGAGTACGCCGCCAAGCTCGTACCCGATTCGAAGAAGGCGGCCCACCCCTCGCCACACCGCGGGCGCCTGCTGCTGGTCGGCGACGCCGCGGGGCAGATGCAGGCCCAGGGTCCCATCATCAAGGGGATGAACCACGCCGTCACCGCGGGTGGGCTCGCCGCCGAGGCCTACCAGGAGGCGAAAACCCGGGGCGACCCGACGAACGCGGGCGACCTCTACGAGCAGAAGCTCAACAACGAGGGCGTGATGGCCAAACTGCGTCCTGCCCGGTACCGGTACTCGCGGCAGGTCTCCGAGTCGAGTCTCGTCACCGGCCTCACGAACGGCCTCGTCGAGTCACCGCTCGGGTCGGTCGGACTCAAACTGTTCGGCGGCCTCGTCGAGCGGGCGTTCAACTCACCGTTCATGCTGGGGATGATTCCCGACACCCGGTTCTCGTACGTGACGATGCCCACGCGCATCGGCGAGGTGCTGGGCACGCCCGTGACCGCCGACAACGACATCGAACCCCCGGAACTGGACGACCGCATCGGCGACCTGACCTACGACGTCGACGAACCCCACATCGAGGTTCTGGACAACAGTTTCGAGGCTTCGGGCACGGCCGTCACGGCCTGTCCGGTCAGCGCGAAGGACTTCGGCGGGGGCTGTTACCGCGAGGAGACCGTCGGGACCAACGGCGGCGAGAAGAAGGTCGTCAGCCTCGACACACAGCCCTGCGTCGAGTGTGGGACCTGCGCCGTCGTGGCGGACACCCACTGGGAGCACCCGCCGGGCGGCAAGGGCGTCGAGTACAAGCAGGGGTAGCCAGGGAGACGATTCACGACGATGGACACGGACGCACGGGCCCGCTTTACCGAGCGCATCTGGCATCTCGCGGAGCGCGCCGAACGGGAGCAGCAGGCCTTCGAGGAGCCGGCCGACCAGCCCGACGAAGACCAGGCGATGGACTACCTCCGTGAGGGTGCCGGCCCGGCCGTGTCGCTGTTCGTCGAGGCGCGCACCGGCCAGCACATGATCCACTTCCCGCCCGAGGAGTACCACGCCCTGGAGGGTGCGATGAACACCTGGCTCGGCCTGTACGCGGCCTGCTACGGGGTCGACATCGAGGCCGAGTTCGCGCTCCGGGAGGCCGCCGAACTGCTCGTCGACACGCACAACATCAAGGACGTCGCCGAGATGTTGACACACGTTCCCGACGGATGACCGGGCTCGACTCGCTGGAAGACGCCGCGCTCTCGATCGACGCCCTCACAGTTCGGGTCGGTGAAGACGGCGTCGCGGCAGCCGAGGATTCCCCGGTCGCGCTGTCCGACCTCTTCACCGCGCCGTTCGTCCGGGAGCACACGGACGCCACGACGTTCGAGGCGTTCGTCGCGGGGAGTCCGCTGGACGGGGCGACCGAACACGACGGTCGGGGAGACCTCGACGCCTACGTCGCTGCACACTCCGAGTTCGAGTCCTGGGAGGAGATGGCAGCAGCCGCGAAGACGGCGTGGCTGGAACGCGAACTGGGACTCCTCTGATACGGATTGCTGTAACGATTTACCGTTTCAACCGCGTCACGTCGTGCGGTTGATCCGGAAAAGGCTTACAGCAATCACTATCACGAGTCACAGGCGACCGACGGGTACAGTTCGTACTGGTCCGTGTTGCGGATGTCACGCGCGTCGTCGGTCGCTGTCTCGACCACAGTCTCGCCGGGGGCGAGCGTCCCGGAGAGGACGTCCCGTCCGGTTCTGGCGTCGATACCGATAGAGGTGCCCTGCTCGAAGACGACGAGCAGTTCGTACTCCAGGGGCACGTCGCCGGCGTTCCGGAGGCGGAGCCGGACTTCGGGGACGGTCCCGGGACCGATCCGGGCCGACTCCTCGGTGATTTCGAGTGCCCCGGCACACCTCGACTCCGTCCCTCCCCCTGACTCGCCGTCGCTGCTGCCGAGTGCCCTGGCGCAGCCGGCGAGCATTCCCGCGACCCCGACTCCGAGTGCCCGGAGGTACTGTCGTCGCTCCCACCGCAGTCGGACGGCCATACTATCTCGAAGGGTTCCGTCCGGATGAGCGTGGGACCTATTTGATTCGGTTCCGGGGAGGCCAGAACACTCGCTAACCGCATGGCGGTGCCGAAAACGCCACAAAAAAGCATTAAGTATCGGGCCGTGGTACCGGCTCGCATGGAACTGACCGGCGACCTCAAGTTCGATCACGAGGGGCGAGAAGACATCTACAGGTACGTCGAGTCCAACGGCGCCACCCGGCCCAAGACGATCCGGCGGGCGCTGAACATGGGGGAGCGGGCCTTCGGCCACCACCGGGCGATTCTCAAGCGGGACGGTGTGCTGGAGGAGGCCGACGGGAAGTTGCGGATCGCCTTCGACGCCGGCGCCGAGGAGGAATTCGAGAGCGAGGACGTCGCCTTTGCCATCCGGCAGGCCCGCGAGGAGGACCTGACGGGACTGGTCGGGGCTATCCGGGAGGCAATCGGCGGCGGCGAGTACGTCGACGCGGAGTCGGTCGCCGACGTCGTCGACAGCGAGGGGGTGCTCCTGCGGCACAACGAGCTCGAATCGCGCATCTTCTTCGTCGCGACGGTCAACGGCGACGTCGTCGGGTGGGTCCACCTCAAACACCCCCAGCTCGAGAAGCTCAGCCACACGGCGGAACTCACCCTCGGTGTCCTGGAGGAGTACCGTTGCCACGGGATCGGGAGTCACCTGCTCGAGCGAGGACTGGAGTGGGCCGGCTCACAGGGTTTCGAGAAGATCTACAACTCCCTGCCTGCGACCAACGAGGCCGCAATCGCGTTCCTCAAGAAGCGCGGCTGGCAGGAGGAAACACGCCGTGAGGACCACTACAAGATGGACGGCGAGTACGCCGACGAAGTGATGATGGCGACCGACCTCTAGCGGTTCGCGGCGCCCTCGGGGAGGTCGTCGTCGGCAGCGTCGAGGGGGTCGGCCACGACGCCGTCCTGCTGTCCCTCGACGCGGGCGTGTGCCGCACAGACGACCCTGTTCTCGGTCCACGGGATGTGGAGTTCGAAGGTCGCCTCGCTGTCACAGCCGTCCTGAGTGCACTCCATACCTGCGCTTCGAGACAGGCACTAACAGGGATTGCGGTCGGTGTGCCTAGATGGCGACGACGACCATCGCCACGAGAATCCCCGCGGTCAGCAACACCTGGACGAGCGCGGAGCCGAAAAACCCCACGAGGTAGGCGCCGGCCGCCGCTGCACCAGACCTCGCGTCGCGCTGTCTGGCGTACTCGACGACGAACACGGTGGTGGTTGCGCCGACGAGCATCCCGACTGGGCCGACGCCGAACAGCAAGAGGAGGCCGACCAGTCCGCCGGCGACTGCGGAGGGCGTCGAGGCGCCGCCGACGCGGGCGGCGACGACACCGCCCAGCCAGTCCGAGAGGACGGCGAGCGCACCCGTCGCGAGCAGGACGACCAGCAGCAACGTCCCCGGTTCCGTGAACCCACTCCCCCACCAGTAGACCAGCACGCCCGCCATCGAGAGGGGTGCGCCCGGGAGCGCGGGGACGAGCGCGCCGGCGACGCCCGCGAGGAGCAGCGCGAATGCGACGACGGTAACGGGGTCGATGGCGGGGAGGGCGGTCATTCGAACCGCCCCTGGTCGTGGACCGCGCGGTCACCGTACAGCCCCACCAGCGTGTCCACGGCCCGGCCGAGGGCGCGCATGCACTCGGCTCGGGCGTGGAAACCGAGCGCCGCTGTCACGTCGTCCCACGGTCGGGCCTGCAGCGCCTTCAACACGAGCAGACGCTCCTCCTCGGCCGAGAGCGCGTCCGGGTCGGCGGGGGCCACCAGGTGACGGAACGCCAGTCGGCGGACCGCCCCGGGTGCGGTGTCGAAGATGGCCGCGCCCGACGGGATGCCAGCCGCGACTCGCCACTCGAACTCGGAGAGGTCGAGTGCGGGCGTCGCGTCGGTCGCACGCAGTGTCGCACGCACCACGTCGGGGTCCAGTTCCGAGAGCGGGTCCGCCAGCGTCGCGGGCGCCCGCTCGCAGAACCACGCAGCGTGTCTGTCGTGCAGTCGCTGGCCCGCCGCCGAGAGCGGGTCGAGCATGACCGCGGAGTGTTCGCCGCTCGTCTCGTTGCGCGAGGTGGCGACGTGGACGGTTCGGAAACCGCTGGCCGCCCAGAACGCCACCAGCCGGGGCGTCGCGCCGTAGCCGACGCCGAGCCAGTCGGCCCGGTCCTCGAACTCGGCGCGGACCTCGTCGAGCAGCCCCGACCCCAGGCCCCGCGAGCGGACCGCGTGGTGGGTGGCGGTCCGCATCACCCGGTAGCCGACGGGCTCGGCGGCGGCCTCGTCGCGCAACTGACTGGTCAACACGTCCGGGAGCATGTTCCCCTTCACGCGGTCGCCCTCGTACATCCGCGCCCGCAACTCGGCGGGCAGGCCACCCTCCCGGGCCAGCAGGGCGACCGAGACGACGTGGCCCTCGTGAAAGAGTGCCCGTGCGGTGACGTTGGGGGCATCGAGCAATCGCGCGAGGTCATCGGGTTCGGTCCGGTAGTGGGCGAGCACGAGCAGGCCGAACACCTCACGGAGGAGGTGCTCGTCGGCAAGCATGTCCGCCGAGGAGAGCCGCCGGTAGGTGACAGTCTCGGGCCTGGCGTCCGCGAGGAGCGGGTCGACCGGCGGTCTGGCGTCCAGACAGAGCGCACGGAACGCCCACACCTCGACGGGGTCGCCGGGGGCGTACCGGATCGGCTCCTCGAGGCTGACGTCCGTCACCGTGTGGTCGCTCCCGTCGAGGCGTTCGCGAAAGCGCACCGCGAACCCGCGGCCCGCGCCCTCGTATCCGCGGACGGTCGTCGCGAAGGCGACAGCGTCGGCCCCGAGGAACCGTTCCAGGAGTCCGACTGGAAGCGCTGCTGCCTCGTCGACGACCACGCAGTCGGCGGTCCCGGCCCTGTCGGCGGCGACTGTCGGCGGCTCGAACCTGATCTCTCCCGTCTCCGTCTCGATGCGCCGGGCGTCGGTCCCGCTGTCACGACCGGCGAGTCCGTCCAGCTCCGAGAGCAGTTCCACCGCTCGCGCGAACACCTCGGCCGCGTTCCGGTAGGCCGGCGCGGTCACGAGCACCTCCGCCCCCTCCAGGGCCAGTGAGGCGGCGGCGAGGCCGGCGGCGCTCGATTTCCCACGCCCGCGGTCGGCCTCCACGACTACCCCCTGGGACTCGCCGGGGCTCCGCAGAACTTCCAGAGCAGCAACGGCGTCGGCCTGGTCCCGCGTGCGACAGGCCTCGTAGGCCGCGGCAGGGAAATCGTGCGTGTCCGGCGGCGCCGGGTCGGGCCGGGGGAGGCGGGGCGGTGTGTCGACGACGCCCTCCTTCTCGACGGTGTCCGTGTCGGCGTCGACGATTGCGACCCCGCGGTGGGCCCGGAGCGTCCCCACGAGGCGCCGCCGGAAGTAGCCGATGACCTGGTCGCGCTCGAAGGGCGGGACCGCGAGCGTCGCGTCGAAGGCGTCGCGTCGGTCCGGCCAGTCGCCGAGTGGTGGGGTCAACAGTACCAGGAGGCCACCGCCATCGACGGCACCCACGGCGCGGCCGATGGCGTTCGGCCGACACTCGTCGTGACAGTCTAGAACGACCGCCTCCTGTGTCGTCCCGAGGAGTCGGTCTGCGTGGTCGTAGCTGAGTCGCTCGTAGGGGAGTCGCTCTGCGGTGCCGACGTACCGGACGTCACTCGGGGGGATGTCGGTCGCTTCGAGCGCCTCGCACGCCCTGTCTCGCGTCCGTTCCGGGTCGCCGGCGACCACGAGCACCCGTCGCTCGTTGGCGCGCCGGGCGTCCTCGCGGAGACGGCGAGCGAGGTCCATACCCGCACAACAGGGTCGGGAGGCAAGGACACTCCGGTTTCGGTGTGGCTCTTGCCTATCCACCCGGTCACGATTCGTTCAATAACCGTTTTATTCGGTGGTCCAGTTACGGACTATATGTCTGAGAGCATCCGGGTTCTTCATGTGGATGATGAGCCGGACTTTGTCGATCTGACTGC
Organism: uncultured Halobacteriales archaeon; assembly: GCA_964623935.1. Lineage (GTDB taxonomy): Archaea > Halobacteriota > Halobacteria > Halobacteriales > Haloarculaceae > SW-9-67-25. Next base: position 926 of record CAZUWC010000087.1, on the reverse strand, counting down.
TACCTATCTCGAGCGCGAGGACCCCCGCATTACTGTCGAGACTGCAACCAGTGGTCCCGATGGACTGGACCAGCTCACCGAAAAGATCGATTGTATCATCTCCGATTACGATATGCCCGGCACGAACGGCATCGAATTCCTCGAAACTGTCCGCGAGGAGTATCCCGAACTCCCGTTCATTTTGTATACTGGAAAGGGCAGCGAAGAGGTCGCCGGCGAGGCGGTTTCCGCCGGTGTCACCGATTATCTCCAGAAAGACCACGGCCCGGGCCAGTACGAGTTGCTTGCCAACCGTCTGACGAATGCTGTCGAACAAGCCCGCGCACGCACCCGAGCCGAGAAACACCACCGCGTCAGTACCGTCGTTCGAGACATCAACCAGGCTCTCGTCGAGGCGACGACTCGAGAAGAGATCAGTCATCGTGTCTGTCAAATTATTACTGACGCTGACCCCTACGTGTTCGCCTGGATCGGCACCCTCGATGGGGCCACCGGTCGGATCGAACCACAGGCTGCCGCCGGAATTGACGATGGCTATCTGGAAAAGATTACCGTGACTGCCGATGACAGTCCCACGGGTCGGGGTCCCGGTGGGACTGCACTGCGCGAGGACCGGATCGCTGTCTCTCAGAATGTCCACGATGACGAGGCCTTCGCACCCTGGCGTGAGCAAGCACTTCAGCGCGGTTACCGCTCCGTCGCTGGCATCCCGCTCTCTCATGACGAGACGCAGTACGGGCTTCTCGGCGTCTACGCAGAGCGACCGAACGCATTCGACGAGGCCGAGCAGGAACTGCTCGCGGAACTCGGCGATACCATCGCGCATGCGTACCATCGCCTCGAAATTCAACAGCAATACGAAGATCAGTACCGGGAACTGTTCGAACAGGCACCGGTCATGTTCACCTTCACACGCGAGGTGAACG
>CAZUWC010000086.1:0-7282 GCA_964623935.1 uncultured Halobacteriales archaeon | reverse complement strand
TCGACGACATCGACCGCTCGCTGGCGGACCTCCTGGCGGCCAACGTCGAGGCCGCACTCGACAGGGCCGCACGCGAGGAGGCCCACGTCCGCAGCGAGCGCGAACTCGAGCGCCAGAACGAGCGCCTGGAGGAGTTCGTCGGCGTCGTCTCCCACGACCTCCGGAACCCGCTACACGTCGCCGAGGCCCGTCTCGAATACGCAGCCCGCGAGTCTGACAGCGAACACATCGAGGTCGCCGCGGACGCCATCGGCCGGATGGACGCCCTCCTCGAGGACCTCCTGACACTCGCACGGGAGGGCGACACCGTCGAGGAGGCCCAGCCGGTCTCGCTCCGGTCGGTCGCAGACGACGCCTGGGAGGGTGTCGACGCCACGGACGCCACCCTTGCGGTCGAGACCGATGCCACGATCCGAGCCGAACCCCGGCGACTCGTGCGACTTCTCGGGAATCTGTTCCGCAATGCAGCCGAACACGCTCGTGAGGACGGGAAGGATTCGGGCCTCACCGTCACGTTCGGTGACCTCCCCGGCGGCTTCGTCGTCGAGGACGACGGTGTCGGAATCCCGCCCGACGACCGTGAACGGGTCTTCGAGTCCGGCTACAGTACCTCCACCGAGGGAACCGGGTTCGGGCTGAGCATCGTCCGGCGGATCGCCGAGGCACACGACTGGGAGGTGACACCGGCAGCCGGCGAAGACGGCGGGGCACGCTTCGAGTTCACCGGCGTCGATAGGATCGAAGAGTAGGTCACCCCGGGGGGAGGCGGCGCCCGCACTGCTGACAGTAGCTGTAGGCCCCCTCGTTGTGGGCGCCACAGTCGACACAGGGGACGCCGGAACCGCCGGCTGCCCGGTCCATCGCCCGCCGCGTCGACTCGACTTGCCCGACCAGGGAGTACCGTTCGAGCAGCCGGAAGGGGAGCCAGCCCAGAAGTGCCGCGAGGACGCAGATGAGAAAATACGAGAGAAAGGGGATCCAGGGAACCATACCCAGGGTACGGTCGCGAGGGACAAAAATTCGGTGGCGAGAGCGGACTCGACGGCAGTCGCCAGTCATACTGTCGGCTATAAGCCCGTGAGCAGTTTCGCCCCACCCGGGGCGCGAAATCGCTCACGAAGTTATAGCCGACAGTATCACTCCCGGAGGGCGTCCTCGCGCTCGGTCGCCTCCAGCGTCTCCTCCTCGATGTGGGTCGCGACGACTGCGGGCTTGTAGGCACCCCCCGAAAAGAGGTCGTGGTCGCCCACCGAGGACTCGACGTACCGCGTGAATGCTCGCCGTTCGGGCGGGAGGTGGCCGTACAGGATTTCCGCCTCGACGAGGTCGTAGACGGGGATGCGGGGCGTCAGGAGCGTGTTCTCGCCGACGACGCTGTTCTCGCCGACGACGAACCCCGAGGTGACCCGGCAGCCAGCGCCCAGGGAGACGCCGTCCTCGACGATGACGGGCGCGGATTCGACCGGTTCGAGGACGCCGCCGATCAGCGTGTTCGCGCCGAGTTTCACGTTCTCGCCGATCTGGGCACACGACCCGACCGTGTCACAGGAGTCGACCAGCGTCCCGTCGCCGACGTGCGCGCCGATGTTCACGAAGGAGGGACTCATCATGATGACGTCCGACCCGAGAGACGCTCCCCGGCGGACGGTCGTCCCGTCGGGCGTGTTGCGCGACCCCCGCTCCCCGAGGTCGGCCGTTTCGAGAAGCGGGAGGACGTCGTTGTAGGTCACCCCGCCGTACTCGTAGCCAGAGATCGACCGGAGGCCGAAGTTGAGCAGGATGCCGTGTTTGACCCACTCGTTGGCCCGCCACTCGCCGCCGACTTTCTCGGCAGCCCTGATCTCCCCGCGCTCGAGGGCGGCGAGGAAATCTGCGAGCACCGAGAGCGCTTCGGCGCCCGCCTCGCCGGCGGTCAGTCCGTCCTCGTAGCGGTGCCAGAGGTCCTCGACGTCGGATCGGAGGCTCATGTCCACCCGTGGGAGTGGCCGGATTATAAAGAGCGAGGTGACTGGGGCCACCGAAACACGAGCGCGGTGGGACCCCCCGACGGACCACCCGTATCAGAGACGGTCGAGAACGGCCCCGGTCACCTCGGTCGTCGAGGCGTCCCCGCCCAGGTCGGGGGTGTGCGGGCCGTCGGCCAGGACGCCCTCGACGGCCGCCCGGACGCGCCCGCCCGCCTCGTCGTGCCCGAGGTGTTCGACCAGCATCGCGGCCGAGAGGAGCATCGCGGTGGGGTTGGCGATGCCCTCCCCTGCGATGTCGGGAGCGGACCCGTGGACGGGTTCGAACATGCCGTTCTCCTCGCCGACGTTGGCGCTGGGGAGCAGTCCCAGGCCGCCCACGAGCCCGGCCGCCAGGTCCGAGAGGACGTCACCCGCGAGGTTGGGACAGACGACCACGCCGTAGTCGTCGGGCCGCTGGACGAGATGCATCGCCAGCGCGTCCATCAGCGCAGTCCCGTAGTCGACACCCTGTTCGTCGCCGACCGCCGCGGCCGTCTCCAGGAAGAGCCCGTCGGTCTCGCGCATCACGTTGGCCTTGTGGGCGATGGTGACCTGGTCGTAGCCGTTGCGCTCGGCGTACCGGAAGCCGAACTCGGCGATGTCGCGGGAGGCCTCCTCGGTGATGACGCGCGTGAGCGTCCGGACGCCGTCGGTGATCTCGGACTCGATGCCCGCGTAGACGCCCTGCGTGTTCTCCCGGACGAACACGAGGTCCGTTTCCGGGCGGAGTGCGTCCAGGCCGGGATAGGCGCGTGCCGGCCGGACGTTCGCGAACGAGTCGACGGCCGAGCGAAGCGGAAGCACGACGTCCGCGGCAGTTTCGCCGACGGCGCCGAAGAGGGTCGCGTCCGCCCCGGTGACGAGGTCCCGCGTCTCCGCCGGGAGCGGGTCGCCGCGTTCCTCCGCGACGGCGTCGCCGGCCTCGCCGTGAACGAACTCGAGGTCCACGGGCAGCGCCTCGAGGACCTCGACAGCCGCGGGAGTTACTTCCCGGCCGATCCCGTCGCCGGGGATGACTGCGATCTCGTGTTTCATGGCCCCAGCGTCGGGAGGCGCGCCCATGGGGGTTTCGGTCCGCCGAGCCCCAGCAGTTATCTTCCGGGCGCCTCCACGGTGGGGTAGAGATGCACCGGGCTGGTCGCCGGACGCTCCTCGTCGCCTGTCTCCTCCTGTGTGCGCTCGGGAGCGTGGGGGTCGCGGCTGGGGAGGGAGACGGAACGAACGGCACCGACCGGACGGCAATCGGGAACGCCACGCTGGTCGAGCCGGCGGACGCGGGAGCATCCATCCCCGGGGGACAGTACGACTCCCACGACAGCATCGTCCTGACACAGGAGTTCAGGCTGACCCCCGACCGGCCGGGGCGGATCGACGTCCAGTGGCAGTTCCGCGTCCCGGACCGGGTCTCGGAGGTGAGGACGCGACTCCCGGAGGAAGCGACGGACGTCAGGACGGACGGATTCACTCGCGGCGACGACGACCTCTACGAGTGGGCGGCCGACACGGAGACTGCGACGATCACGTTCACGATGCCGGCCAACGAGACCAGCAACATCGTCGGCCCCGAATCGGCCGACGGCAGACTGAAGTTCGTCGACGCCGGCGACTGGGCGCTGACCCGCCGGCCCCCGGTCGCGAAACCCGGGTACAGGTACCGAGGCGACAATCCCGGTGTGTCGATCCGCAATACGACGGCCGGCGAAGGCGTCGTCGGTGACGGTTTGCTCTTTCTCGGGCCACACGAGACCGTCCAGCGGCGCGCCCACGGCCAGCGGTTCACCCTGGTGGTCCCCGAGGCAGCGACGCTCGCAGCAGACCGGAGCGCGATCCTCGACAGCGTGACCGACGCCTCGGACCGCCTCCGTGTCGGGGACCGGGACAGCCGGGTGCTGATGGTCGCCGCGCCGACGAGCGTCTCCTGGGGACAACTGGGGCTCCAGACGGGCGAGCGTGACTTCTACGTCCTCGCGGACGAGGAGCTGGACGCGCCGGATAACACGTGGGTCCACGAGTACGTCCACACACGGCAGGACTTCGAGAGCACCGACCGAACGCAGTGGTTCTACGAGGCCACGGCCGAGTACTACGCCGCGCAGGTGACCCTGGCACAGGACCGCATCGACTTCCGGCAGTTCCAGCGCAAACTGGAGTCGGGCACGTCGCGAGAGTTCGCCGACGTGCGGCTGGTCGAGCCCTCGACGTACCGGTCCAACAGGGGCAATTACATCGTCGGCGCGCTCGTCTCGGGCGAACTCGACCGCCGGATCCGCCTCGCGACCGACAGCAGTTCCACGTTCCAGGAGGTGTTCCGCCAGATGAACCGCGCGGACGGCGCCGTGACGCGCTCGATGTTCCTCGACTACGTGCAAAGTGCCGGCGGGAGCGGCGTCGTCGACCCGGGGCGGCGCTTCACCGAGACGACCGACCGTCCCGACCCCTGGGACCAGTCGACCCACCAGGAGGCCTTCGGGGCGCTCCCGGCGCGGTTCGCCTACAGCCTGCCCGAGCGCGGGAGCGACGGTGTCCGCGTCCGCGGCGAGTACCGCGAGGGACCGCTGGGCGGGACGGGACTCGTCGCCGGGGAGACGCTCGCCCTCGACGTGACAGTCGAGAACGTCGGCGGGTCGAGTGGCGAGTACGACCTCGCGGTGACCGTCGACGGGCGGACGGTGGCAAACCGGACAGGTCGGCTGGAGGCCGGTGCGACGAGGACCGAAACCGTCGAGCACACCTTCGACCAGCCCGGGGACTACACGATCAGCACCGGCGAGGACGGCCGCACGGTACGGGTCCAGGAGCCAGCGACGCCGGTGGTGGCGGACCTCGCGGCCGACCGGGAACAGGTCGAACCCGGCGGGTCGGTTCGGCTGACCGCGACCGTCGAGAACCCCACGGACCGGCCGGCCGACGGCGCGGTCGCGATCACCCGCGACGGGGACGAGGTGGCGGGCGAGGAGGTCGGGCTGGCTCCCGGCGAGTCGACCGACGTGACGGCCTCGACGTCGCTGCCGGAGCCGGGGACCTACCGGTTCGGCGCGGGCGAACGGTCCGTGACCGTGACCGTCACGGCGCCCGGGACTACGACACCGTCGCCATCACAGGCTCCGACGGCGACGGCGACAGCGGCCGACACGGAGGACGGGAACGAGAACACCGGCGTCTCGGGGCCGGGGTTCGGTCCGGTGGCGGCCCTGCTGGCGCTGGCGCTCTCAGTGCTCCTCGCCAAGCGCGTCCAGTAGGGTGACGGTGCGGTCCAGCAGCGTCGCGGAATCACGGGCCAGCAGTTTGACCATCGGCTCCTTCCCGACCTCGCCCCGGTCGAACACCGCGACGGGCGTCCCCTCGACGGACTCGAAGGCCTGCCGGGCACCCCAGCCCATCGTGTGTCCCTCCTCGGCTTTGACGTCCGCGGGTTCGTCGGCGCGGTCGTAGCCGGCGACGGGGCCGTCGAGCGCGTCCAGCGCCGACTCCACCTCCTCGTCGAACCGGCAGTTCACCGCAAAGCGGAGGGCGGGGTCGTACTCGCGGGCCGCGAGCAGGAACCGGGCGACGTGGCTGGAGGCCCCGACACGGACGCTCCGCGTGGCCGCGACGCCGTCGAGCGTCCGCGCGATGCGCCCCTCGACGGCCGCACAGTCGCTGGGCACCTCCGCGTAGGGGGTCGCGCCGACGACGTTCATCCCCACCTCGGGCACCAGCGGCGAGACGTCCCGGGCGACGAACTGCCGGACGACTTCGGCGACCCGTTCGACGGCGGACTGGCGCTCGGCACGGTCCCGCAGGTCGACCATGTGGTGGACGGCACCCGGCCCCTCGCCGACGTCCAGGCCGTAGCGGACGGATCGCCCGAGCAGGCCGACGCCGGACTCGACGGCCGCCGGGAGGTCGTCGCCGTGTGCCAGGCGCGTCGCGACGGCCGAGGAGAGCGCACACCCCGAGCCGTGGGTGGCGTCAGTGTCGACGCGCGGGTGGCTGATCGTCTCGACGGTCTCGCCGGTGACGAGCACGTCGACGACCTCCTCGCCGGGGACGTGCCCGCCCTTGACGAGCGCGGCGTCGGCGCCCATCTCGACGATTTGTTCGCCGGCCTCGCGGGCGCGCTCGGTGTCGGTCACGTCGACGCCGGTCAGCACTTCGGCCTCGTCGGCGTTGGGGGTGACCAGCGTCGCCTCGGCCGCGAGGTGCTCGTAGGCCGCCTCGGCGTCGGGTTCGAGCAGTCGGTCCCCCGAGGCCGCGACCATCACCGGGTCGACGACCGCCGGCGCCTCCATTGCCGCGACCCGGTCGGTCACCAGGTCGACGACGTCGCTCGTCGCCAGCATGCCGGTCTTCACGGCGGCGACGTCGAAATCCGAGAAGACGGCCGCACACTGTGCCTCGATCTCCGCGAGTGGCAGGACGTGCGTGCTCTCGACGCCCGTCGTGTTCTGTGCCGTGACGCTCGTGATGGCGCTCGTGGCGAAGGCCCCGCCGGCCTCGATGGTCTTCAGGTCCGCCTGGATGCCCGCGCCGCCGCCCGAATCGCTGCCCGCGATGGTCAGGACCACCGGGGGCGACACCGGAGCCCGCTGTCTGGTCATATGGCGGACTATATCCCGGTCGTACAAAGAGGTGATGACAGCGTTCCTGGCCTGCAACTCTAATATCTTATATTCTAATTATCTACCCTTTTTCCAAACGAATAAATAGTAATAAAGCATATTATTCGAAATATATTGTGCTTGAATCGCATATTCCCGGAAGATATATACACACAGGACCGCTACGTCCAGATGGAAGCACGGAGGACAGAGAGATGGCCCACACGACCGACACCGACGGCGGGCACGAGGCGGGTGCCCGGTACGCACGCATCGAGACGGCCGACGGCGACGTGGTCATCTACGACCACGACCAGCCTTCGGCGTGGCTCCAGTCGGACTACACGGTCGAGATTCGAGCGTAGGTGTCGGTCGGAGGCTAGGCACTGGTATCTCCCAACCCGATTGAGACGATTCCTCGCCGCAGATGTGTGTCAGCGACGGATAGCCGGAAAGCTCCCCGCGGGCTGGGCTAGGAATTGTTAATGGAGGTGACTGTATCGTAACTACAACCAGCCAGAAAGCCCCCGCGGGCTCGGCTCCCGGGACTCTCACGGCTCCCTGCGGTCGCCGTTCGAGCAGACCGAGGCCTCCCTTCGGTCGGCCTCGCGCTCGCTGCGGTCCTCGTTCGCTGCGCTCACTGCGGTGCTTGCCTGGCGAGACGGTCCTGCTCGCGACTCACGGCTCGCTGTGCTC
>CAZUWC010000085.1:0-7297 GCA_964623935.1 uncultured Halobacteriales archaeon | reverse complement strand
ATCCCATCGAGGTCGACGCCTTCCGGGGACGTTTCGCCTGCCCTCGCCATACGTGACTGTTCTAGAGGAGAGAACAATATCTTTGTGCCCGGGAAGGGTCTTCTGCTACTCCCGCACCTCCGCCTGTGCCCCCCGCTCCAGCACCTCGATGGCCGGAAGCGGTTTGCCGGTCAGCGCCCGGATGTAGGCGCCGCCGGCGATGGAGACGTGCGAGAAGTCCGACTCCCGGAGGCCGTACATGTCGATGGCCCGCGAGGTGTCGCCGCCGCCGACCACCGAGAAACAGTCACAGGCGGCGATCGCCTCGAGGACGTTCACCGTGCCGTAGCTGAACCGTTCGTCCTCGAAGACGCCCAGCGCCCCCTTCACGAAGACGGCCCCCGAACTGGCCGCGATGTCCGCGTAGCGGGAGGTGGTGTCGGTGCCGACGTCGAGGTAGTCGTCGTCTTTGTCCCTGACGTCCGCGACCGTGACCTCGGCGCGCTCGCCGTCCTCGTCTTCGTAGGCGAGGTCCGTCGGGAAGACCAGGTCGGAGGGATGGGCCTCGATGAGGTGCTGGATCTTCTCGCGGTTGCGGGCGTACTGTTCGTCGTAGACGTCCGTATCGCCGACGTCCCGGCCGACCTCGTAGCCCAGCGCCCGCAGGAAGAGTTCGCCCGCGATGCCGCCCAGCAGGAAGTTGTCCACCCTGTCCTCGAGGGCGGTCATCACCTCGATGACGTCGGTGGCCTTCTTGCCGCCGGCGACCATCGTCACGTCGCCGTCGAACTCGCGGGTGGCGATGGCGGAGTTGGCCTCGTACTCGGCGACCAGCACCGGCCCCGCGTAGGCGTCCACGACGAGGGGAAAGCCCACCAGCGAGGCGTGTCTGCGGTGGGCCGCCGAGTAGGCGTCGTTCACGTAGGCGTCGAACTCCGGGGCGAGTGTCCGGACGAGCGTGCTCTCGGCGTGCTCTCCGGGCGACTTCTCGGGGAGTTCGTCCATGACCATCCGGACGTTCTCCAGCAGGAGGACCTCGCCGGCCTCGAGGTTCCTGATAGCCTCGATGGCCGTCGGGCCGTAGGTGTCGGGGACGAACTCGACGGCGGTCTCGAGGTGTTCGGCGAGCGTGTCGGCGTGCTGTTCCAGCGACGTAAAAGAGGGCCGGCCGGGCCGGCCCTGGTGGGCGAGGACGGCGACGGCGTGGTCGCGGTCGAGGAGGTCCCGGACCGTGCGTGCGTGACGGGCAAAGCGGCGGTTGTCCCGGAGCCGCCCGTCCGAGATGGGTGAGTTGATGTCCACGCGCACGAGGACCCGCTGCCCGTCCGGCAGGTCCTCGAGCGTCCGGTAGCTCATCGGTTTACGGTGTGCCGACCAGCTATTAGTACTCCGCGATATCCGACATGCTCGTATCCGGCGGGGCCGCCGACGCCGGTGACCATGCACGTTCGCCGTTCCACCCGAGACGGTCCTCCACGGCGAGTTTCTCCAGGTGCGCGCCGACCGTCGCCCGTGCGAGGTCGCGCACGCCCGAGACGTCCTTCTCGTAGGCCGCGTCGAGGACCTCGTCCGCGTCGCTCGCGCCGGCCAGGACGGCCCCGAGTACGCGCCGTTCGCGGTCGAGTCGGTGTGCGAGGAGGCGCTCACAGGTCGCCCGCGGGTCCTCGATGGTGGGCCCGTGTGCCGGGAACAGCCGGTCGGGGTCGCGGGCGTGGACCCGCCGGAGCGACGTCAGGTAGGCCCGCATGTCTCCCGCGGGGGCGCCGACGACCACGCTCCCCTCGGCGACGGCGAGGTCACCCGACACGACCCCGCCGGGAGCGACGAACCCGACGTGTTCGGGCGCGTGGCCGGGCGTATCGAGGACGGTTACCGGCTTCCCGACCGGGAGCGCCGTGCCGGGACGGAACGAGCGGTCGGGGGCGACGCCGGCCGCCGCGGCGAAGGCCTCCTCCCGGCCGGCACGCGCCCACACGGTGAGGTCGAACTCGTGGGTGTAGGCAGCGACTGCGCCGACGTGGTCGGGGTGGTGGTGGGTGACGGCGACGTGGGTGGCGCCGACCTCCCGTATTGCGCGGTCGAGGGCCGCCGACCGGCCGCCGGGGTCGACCAGCAGGCCGCCAAGGAGATACGCGGCCGTCCTGCCGGTCGGGGCGCGCGTCTCGGAGGGAACGTCGACCCGCCTGGGTGTCACTGTATCAGTGCGTACACCCGTTTGCGCGCGTCGACAAAACTGTAGCGGGACTCGACCAGTCCGGCCTCGTCGAGGCGGTTGAGCGCGTACCGGACCGTCCGGTCGGGCAACAGCGACTCCTCGGCGAGTTCGCTCTGGGACAGCGGCGACTCCAGCTCCAGCACTTTGGCGACGAGTTTCGCACTCGGCGGCAGCTCGCGGAGTCGTTCGTCGAATTCTTCGTCACTTACCTGTTTACTCGTTCCGACTTCACCCGTTTGAGTGCTCATGCGTGTGGTTCTTTTCGGGAATCGCCTAAAAGGTTGGCTATATTTGTGACAATACAATACCCAGTCTTTATCGAATATTATCGTCCTAATACGCAACCCCGGTCCGTGGCCGGGAACAGCGACGCTTTTCTCGAGGCTGTGCCTCTCCGGAAGCATGACCGAGACTCCCTTCGACGTGACGATACAGGTCGGTAAAGTGACCGAGGCCGAGCCGTTCCCCGAGGCGAACAAGCCACAGCTCGTGAAACTGTGGGTCGACCTCGGCGAGGAGTCCGTCCAGTCGGCCGCCCAGCTCGGCTACCACCACGAGCCCGCACAACTGGTCGGCCGGCAGGTCCTGTGTGCGACGGACCTCGGGTCGGTGCGCATCGCCGGGTTCAAATCCGAGGCGCTGACCGTCGGCGTTCCCGGCGACGACGGCAAACCCGTCCTCGTCACGCCCGACGAGGAGGTGCCCCTGGGCGGCGTGCTGTACTGATACTACTGTCCGTCCACGGCGAGGGCGAGGAGGACAGCCTCCGGCGGTACCTCTCGACGCACCCGCCCGTCGAGGAGCGCGTCGACCGGCTCGTCTCGATGGCAGAGAGGTCCGTCGGCGCCCACTACATCGGCCGACTCCGGCCCTAATAGTGATCGCTGTGAGGCGGTCGCCACGAACATATACGCCCGGGCCGAACCGGACGTATGGGCCTGCTGGACGCGTTCCGGGACAACGGGGGCCGACACCGGGTCGGTGTGTTCGTCGACGGTCCGAACGTCCTGCGCGAGGAGTTCGACGTCGACCTGGACGTGGTCCGGGACGTCGCCGACGACGAAGGGCAGGTCGCGCTGGCGCGCCTCTATCTCGACGAACACGCCCCGCCGGAACTCGTCCAGGCCGCCGAGGCGCGGGGATTCGAGGTGGTGACCACGAGCGGCGACGTGGACGTCCGCCTGGCGGTCGACGCGACTGCCGCTGCCACGAACGGCACCATCGACGTGCTCGTGGTCGTCTCGCGGGATACCGACTTCAAGCCCGTCCTGGAGCGGGCCGCCGCGGCGGGGGTCGAGACGGTGGCCGTCGCGCCGGGTTCGTACGGCCGGTCGGACGCCCTCCGGAACGCCGCCCAGCGCGCGCTCACGCTCGGTGAGTGACGAGACGAACCGCTTTTGCGGACCCCAGCCACAGCGTGTCACATGCCCGCCTTCGAACCGATCCTGGACAACCACATGCACCTCGACCCGGTCAACGGCACGGGCGTCGCGGCCGCCGAGGAGTTCGCGGCCCGCGGCGGCACCCACCTGCTCGTGCTCAACAAGCCGTCGTGGTATCTCGTCGACGAGGTGGACGACCCGGCGGACTTCCGCGAGGTGTTCGAGATTACCGTCGACGTCGTGGCGGAGGCGACCGAGGTGCTGGACGGCCGGGCCTGGCCGGTGCTCGGCGTGCATCCGGCGCTCATCTCGCAACTGGTCGACGACCGCTACACGCCCGAGGGGGCACGGGACCTGATGCAGGCGGGGCTGGACGTCGCCGCCGAGTTCGTCGCGGACGGGCCCGCGCTGGCGATCAAGAGCGGCCGCCCCCACTACGAGGTGAGCGACGAGGTGTGGGCGGCCGCGAACGAGGTGATGCGCCACGCGTTCGAACTCGGCGCCGAGACCGGGTGTGCGGTCCAGCTCCACACGGAGGGCGGCGAGGATTTCACCCAGGTGGCCGAGTGGGCCGAAAACAGGGGCCTCCCGCGCGAGCAGGTCGTCAAACACTACGCGGGCGGCCCCATCGAGGGGCCGGTCCCGAGCGTCATCTCCCACGAGGAGAACCTCGAAGCGGCCGCCGAGCGCGGCGAGGCCTTCCTGATGGAGACCGACTTCATCGACGACCCGGAGCGGCCCGGCGCGGTGCTGGGCCCGAAGACGGTTCCCCGGCGCGTCGAGTGGCTCGCCGAGCGGGGCCACGAGGCGGCCCTCCGGACGGCCCATGTCGAGACGCCGGCACGCGTCTACGGCATCGACACCGAGGAGACGCTCGAGACCGAGTGATCGGTCGGACGCCGGCCACCGGATGGGTCCCCGATGTGGCTGTTCGAAAGCCATAACCCCCGAGACACACACGGGACGGTATGAGCAACCCGCCGGGGGAGTACTACACGGAGGAACGCTGGCAGAACTGGCTGGACCGCATCCGGGAGGAAGAGATCGATCCCGAGGACGAGGATTCGGCTCGCCTGCTGTTGAATCTCCAGGACGACACCGCCATCGCCGTCGCGAAGATCATCACCGACCACGACGACGGCGACCTCGACCGCGAGACCGCGCTCGCAGAACTCGAGGACATCGAGGGGATCGTCCTGGACGAGGTCGACATCGCCGACGAGGAGACGGCGATGCTCATCGACGGCGTCCAGACGTCGCTGATGTGTGTCATCTTCGCGGCCGAGGAGTACGTCGCCGGCGGGCCGGCCGAGGAGGGCTCTATCGCGGAGTACGTCGAGGCGGCCGCCGAGGCCGAAGCCGAGGAGGACCTCGATACGGCACTGGGCTACTGCGTCCAGGCCGGGACCCGCATCATCGACGGCGCCGAACTCGAAATGGAGACCGTCGAGGACCTCGATTTCGGCCTGGTCGCGGAGTGGGTCAACGGCCTCGACAGCCTCCAGACCGCGATGAGCGACCCCGAGGTCGTCGAGGAAGAGGACGAGTAACCGCGCGGACACGTTTTTCCACGGCCGAGTCCAAAGCGAGTCACCCGGTGTACCCGCAGACGCCCGACCGCGGCGAGTTCACGACGGGCAGATAGGCGGGGCGATCACACCCGGCCTCGTGGTCGTCGGCACAGTCCCGGCAGAACAGCGCCTCCGGGCCGCGCGTCCGCAGGCACGTCTGGCAGATCTCGCTCGCCGGATCGCCACACGTCGTACACGCGCAGTCAGGCCGGTCGTTCCGGGTCAGCAACACGATCCCGTCCTGCTCGACCGTGTCCTCCCGTTCGCTCGTCGCCGCGAGTTCGGCGAGGTCCCAATGCCCGCGTGCGACGTCACGGACGACGAGTGCCGTCGTGGACCCGAAGTCGTACTCGTACCCGAACTCGTCGACTTCGGGCGGGAGTGCCAGTTCGATGGTGTCGTCCATCGACCGGCGCCTGATACCGAAACTGGTCGCCATCTCGTCTCCGGAGTAGGGCCGGACGAACCGCACGTCGCCGACGGTGAACGCGCTCATGTGACCGCAACACTCCAGCCAGAACCCGCGGAGAAACGAGTCCAGCGTCGCCAGGGTTGTGGTCGCGTCGACGGCAGCGTGGAGCCAGTAGTCCGTCCGATGTTCGCCGGCGATCCGAAACACGACGACGGGCTTCGTTCCAGTCTGTTCCTCGGGCAGACACGACCGCAGGTGGCGCGCCATGCCGCGTTTCGTGTACGTCTCGCCACACAGGAAGCAGGTGCCGTCAGTCATCGGCGGGGTGTAGATGGGGGCCGATTGTAACTGTTGGTGGGACAGCCAGCCGAGGGCCGCAGGCGGTGGTGTCCGTGACCCGGACGGGTGGTTCGACGAATGACGAACTCGTAGTCGACACTCACTTATACGTGGTCCCGACAGTGAGACGTATGAACGAGGTCGGCATCGACGGCGTCGAGATACGGACGGGCAAACTGCAACTGGACCTGGCGGAGACGTTCGCCCCGGCACAGGACGAGGACCCGGCGAAGTACACGAAGGGACTGGGCCTGCGGGCGTCGTCGCTCCCGGACGTCTACGAGGACATCGTCACCATGGGAGCGAACGCGGCCCACCGGCTGATGGAGCGCAAGGGCGTCGAACTCGCGGACGTCGGGCGCATCGATGTGGCGACCGAGAGCGCCTTCGACAAGTCCAAGCCGGTGTCGACGTACATCGCCGGCTGTCTGGAGCAGGTGTTCCCGGGCGACCTCCACCACGCCAACAAGGGCGAGCGGAAGTTCGCCTGCGTCTCGGGGACCCAGGCACTGGACGACGCGTTCAACTGGATCCGCGCGGGCCGCAGCAGGGGCCGGAAGGCGCTGGTCGTCGCGACCGACACCGCCCTCTACGAGCGGGACGACCCCGGCGAGGCCACGCAGGGCGCGGGCGCCGTCGCGATGCTCATCGACGAGGACCCCGACGTCGCCGCGTTCAGCACGCTCCAGGGCTACGGCAGCGCCGACGAGACGGACTTCCTCAAGCCCAACCAGCAGTTCCCCAGCGTCGACGGCAAGCGTTCGATGCAGGTGTACCTCGCCCGGATGCGCGAGGCCCTGGAGGACTTCGAGACGGCAGGCGCGGACACCCACCCCGACAACTTCGCGCTCATCCCCTTCCACACGCCGTTCCCGGGGATGGTCAGCAAGGCCGCAGTCCTCGGGTACCGCCACTGTATCCGCGGGACAGACATCGAGGCCGAAATCGCCGACGAAATCGGCCGCCAGCCCCGCCCGGAGGCCTTCGACGGCGAGGAGGCCTACCTCGACGCTCTCACGGAGTACACCGACAAACTCGCCGAGACCACCCGCTACGAGGAGTGGTACCAGCGGACCGTCGACCCGACGCTGGGCATCTCCGAGCACGTCGGCAACTGGTACACGGGGTCGGTCCACATCGCCCGCGCCGCGGGCCTGCAGGCCGCCGCCGAGTCGGGGCGGGACCTGACCGGTCAGCAGATGCTCGTCGCCTCCTACGGGAGCGGCGCGCAGGCCGAGATCCACACCGAGACCATCCAGCCGGGCTGGGCCGAGGAGATATCGCAACTCTCGATCGACGAGCAGGTCCAGAGCCGGTACGATCTGAGCTTCGAGGAGTACGAGGAGATCCACGACGTTCACAACCACGACGCCGAGACGGACCTCGAACCCCTGACGAC
>CAZUWC010000084.1:0-7384 GCA_964623935.1 uncultured Halobacteriales archaeon | reverse complement strand
CCGCCAGTGGCGAGACACGCATGCGCTTCGAATCCGACCGCGCGGCGTTGAGCGAACTGGGCCGCGAGATGGTCGAGAAGGGGCTGACCCGTGGCGTCGGCGGCAACCTCAGCCAGCGCGCCGACGAGGACCACGTCACAATCACTCCCTCGGGCATCCCCTACCACGATATCGACCCCGCGGACGTCCCCGTCGTCACGACGACGGGCGACCACGTGGAGGGTGAGCTGACCCCCTCGACAGAGACGCCGATGCACACGATGATCTACCGACAGCGGCCTGACGTGGGCGGGATCGCACACACCCACTCGCCGTACGCGACGACGTTCGCGACGCTCGGTCAATCGGTCCCGGCCTCACACTACCTGGTCTCCTACGTCGGGCCGGAGATACCCGTCACGGGCTACGAGCAACCGGGGACAGCGGCGCTGGGCCGGGAGGCCACCGAGGCGCTCGGAGAGGAGTACAACGCCTGTCTCCTTCGTAACCACGGAGTCATCGCCGTCGGTAACGATGCCGACGACGCCCTCGAAACCGCCCAGATGGTGGAGTTCTGTTCGCGAATCCACTACCAGGCGGTCAGCATCGGCGACCCCATCGTCCTCGAGGACGAGTCAATCGAGGAACTCATCGAGGACATCGCGGAGTACCGCCAAATCTCCTGATGCTCGACGGACTGGTCGTCGCGGACGACCTCACGGGCGCCTGCGACACGGGACACGAGTTCGCCACGCGGGGGTACGGAACCCAGGTCTCGCTCGACCCCGCCGGCGACCACGGCGGGGCCGACGTCCTGGTCGTCGACACCGACAGCCGCTACGCGAGGGCCGAGGCGGCCGCCGACGCGGTCCGGGCGGCGGTCGGGGCCCACTCCGCCGCGACCGTCTACAAGAAGGTCGACTCGACGCTCCGGGGCAACCTCGTCGCGGAAGTCGAGGCCGCCATCCGGGCTCGCGTCAACGGTTCCTCTGCCGGATCCGCGGCGGGGGGTGGACTCGCCGTCGTCGCTCCGGCCTCGCCCGCTACGGGACGCACGACAGCCTGTGGCGTCCACCTCGTCGAGGGGACGCTGGTGACGGACACACCGCCCGGCCAGGACCCGGAGAAGGGACCGGTGAGTGCACACATACCGGATCTGTTCGCGAACGCCGACGTCCCGGTCGAACACCTCGGAGTCGGGACCGTCGCGACCGGCACCGGAGCCGTCGCCGACCGGCTACAGGAGCGTGCCGGCCAGCCCCGGGTCGTGACGGCGGACGCAACACACGAGCAACACCTCGATATCATCGCAACGGGCGCCGACCGCCTCGACGAACCCGTCGTGTACGCCGGGAGTGCGGGCCTGGCCGGCCACGTCCCCCTCCCGACGGAAGCGACCGGTCGCGACCACCCGCCGACACCGTCCCCATCCGAATCGCGCGAGGGTGTGTTGGGTGTCGCCGGGAGTGTCGCCCCGCAGACGCTCGCGGCGCTGGACGCGCTGCCCGGCCGGGTCCTGGTCGTCGTCGACGCCGAAGGCGCCGTTACAGACCCCGCGGGGACAGCAGCGAGAGCCGCGATTCGAGTCGAGACAGCCCTGGAGGGGAAGGACCGGGTCGTCGTGACCGCAGCGACCGACGAGGCGGCAGTCGACCGCGCGCTCGACGCGGGCCGACGAGCGGGTGTGACCGAACGCGAGTCCCGCGAGCGCGTCGCGGAGACACTGGCGCGGACGGCACGCGAGGCCGTGACCGAGGCTCGACCTGCGGGACTCTTTCTGACGGGTGGAGACACGGCCCTCGCAGTGCTGGAGAGCCTGGGGACCGAAGCCATCGCGCTGTCGGGCGAGTCGGTGGGAGCCGGGATTCCGCTCGGGATGCTCAGGGGTGGGTCCGCGGACGGGTCGGCACTCGTCACCAAAGCCGGCGCCTTCGGGACACGGGAGACAGTTATTAACTGCCTCGACCGTCTACAGGAGATATGAGTCGTTCGACGGGTTCGCGTCCGCTGGTGGGCGTGACGATGGGTGACCCGGGGGGGATCGGCCCGGAAGTCGTGGTCATGGGCCACCGGGCCGCGTCCGAGCACGCGCGGGTCGTCGTCGTCGGCGACGCGGACGTCCTCGGGGCGGCAGTCGACATCTGCGGTCTCGACCTCGACGTGCGTCCGGTCGGAGACCCGGCAGCGGCGACCGACGGCCCAGCCACCGTCGACGTGCTGGACCTCGCGGCGGTCGACGCGGAGACAATCGAACGCGGTGTCGTCGACGAGGCGTACGGCCGTGCGAGCCTGGCGTACGTCGAACGGGCTATCGACCTCGCGGTGGCCGGCGACATCGACGCCATCACGACCGCACCCATCAACAAGCAGTCGACGCGGCGAGCCGGCAGCGAACACGCGGGTCACACCGGACTGCTGGCCGACCGCACCGGGACGGAAACGTACTCGATGATGTTGATCGAGGACCCGTTGCGCGTCACGCACGTCAGCACACACGTCCCGCTGGCGGAGGCCTGCGAGCGCGTCACCGAACAGCGCGTGTTCGAGACGATACAGGTGACTGCGGACGCGTTGGAGCAGTTGGGCGTCGACGCGCCGACCGTCGCCGTCGCGGGACTGAATCCTCACGCGGGGGACGGCGGCCTCCTGGGCGAGACTGACCGGGCGGAGATCGCCCCCGCAGTCGAACGGGCCCGTGTGGCCGGTGTCGACGCCGTTGGCCCCGAGTCGCCCGACACCGTCTACGTCCAGGCCGCCGACGGCGCCTACGACTGCGTGGTCTCGATGTATCACGACCAGGGCCACATCCCCATCAAGATGCTCGGATTCTCGGGCGGGGAGGCGATAAGCGGCGTGAACGTCACAATCGGGCTCCCCATCGTTCGCACGAGTGTCGACCACGGCACCGCCTTCGACATCGCCGGCGAGGGCGTCGCCTCCGAGACGAGCCTCGTCCAGGCCGTCGAAGTCGCCGCCGAGATGGCGAAGACACGGTCCGAACGAGGACGGTCGGCCGGAACGACGGCAGCCGAGTCCGACGGGAGGGCGGGCCGATGACCCTCGAATTTCCCGGCGCGGACGCCCTCCGGACGGCAAACGACGTCTCCATCGAGGAGTACCCACCGGTCGCTGTCGCTCACCGACACCGCGAGTGTGACCCGATCACGGACACCGAAGCGGCGACGCGGGAGGCCATCGACTCGCTGCCCCTGGCTGGACTCCCGCGGGGTGCGGAGATCGCGATCACGGCCGGCAGTCGGGGTATCGAGGACATGCCGTCGGTCACGGCGGCGGCAGTCGAGGCACTGGCCGACCGCGGCTTCGAGCCGTTCGTCATCCCCGCGATGGGGAGTCACGGCGGCGCGACCGCCGAGGGACAGCGCGAGACGCTCGCTGCTCTCGGGTTCACCGAAGCGGCGATGGGCTGTGAGATCCGCTCGTCGATGGACGTCGACGTCGTCGGGCAGGATACGCTGGGCCGGGATGTCTACGTGGCCACCGACGCCCTGCAGGCGGACGCGATACTGCTCGCGAACCGCGTCAAGCCACACACCGACTTCTCCGGGCCGGTCGAGAGCGGGCTCTGCAAGATGGCCGTCGTCGGGTTGGGCAAACACCGCGGCGCCGAGTCGCTGCACAACGCCGGCCTCGCGGATGATTTCGCCGACGTCATCGTGGATCGAACACGACTCGTCCTCGAGACGGCCCCCGTTATCGGCGGGCTCGCCCTCGTCGAGGATGCGCGCAAGCAGGCGACCGTCATCGAGGGCGTTCCGGGCGAGGCCATCCTGGACCGCGAACCCGAACTCCTGGAGCGGGCCTACGAGGAGTTGCCGACGCTGCCGGTCGATGACCTCGACCTCCTCGTCGTCGACGAGCTGGGGAAAGACGTGTCCGGGACGGGGATGGACACGAACGTCCTCGGACGGTACCGGTTCTACGGCGAGTCCGAACCCGATTCGCCGGAGATCACTCGCGTCTACGTCCGGTCGCTGACGACACCCTCACACGGGAATGCGCTCGGGTTGGGGCTGGCGGATTTCGTCCACCAGGATGTCGTCGAAGCGACTGACCTCGAGACGACCTACGTCAACATCGCGACCAGTGGCGAACCCGAACGCTCGAAGATTCCCTTCGTCGTCCCCGACGACCGGACCGCCCTCGAAGTGATCCCGTCGACACTGGGTCTGGAAGCGCTCTCCGAACTCCGGTTTGCCCGTATCCGTAACACGCTCGATCCGGACGAACTCGTCGTCTCGGCACCGGTGGCACGGGAACTGGACGAACGGCCCGACGTCACCGTCAGCGAACCGACGTCGCTCTCCCTCGTCGGTGACCGGTTCTCTCCCTTCACATCCCACGATGAATAAGCAATGTGGAACTGTCGGTTCCGTAGTCAGGCAAGTCGGGCGAGTTCGTGCATGTCGTCTTTGAGTTTCCGGTACAGGCCCGTGTAGATGTCGTAGTAGTCGCTGTAGGTCTCGTGGGTGTCGGGGTCGGGAGAGTGGACGCGGTCGCGGCCGACCCACTCGGTGATCGCATCGTAGCCGTCGAAGAGGTCCGTTCCGACGCCAGCAAGGAAGGCGTCCCCGAGGGGTGCCCCGACGCCACCGGCGGGTACGACCATCTCGCGGCCGGTGACGTCGGCCAGTATCTGCGTCCAGAGTTCGGAGTTCGAAACGCCCCCGACGAGGCTGGTCTCGGGTTCGAGGGGCAACCCGATCTCGTCCGCGATCTCGATGTTGTGCTGGAGGCTGTAGGCGGTCGCTTCCATGAGCGCCCGGTAGACGTGGGCCTTCTCGTGGTAGAGTGTGAGCCCGAGCACGTTGCCGCGGGCGTTCGCGTCCCAGATCGGGGATCGCTCGCCCTTGAAATAGGGGAGCGCGACGAGCCCCTCCGAGCCCGGCGGGATCTCTTCGGCTTTCATGTTCAGCAGATCGAACGCCGCCACGTCCGCGAGGTCGCCGGCCTGTTCCTCGGCCTGACAGAACTCGTTCGTGAACCACTCGATGAGCGCCCCGCCGGTGGCCGACCCGCCGAACGTGTATATCTGCTCGGACGAGTCGGCGACGTGTGGCATCGAGACGAGCTGTTTCGAGAGGTTCTCTCCCGAGTGGACGACACCCCAGCAGGTCGACGTGCCCATCATACTCACGTTGTGGCCACCCTCGAACGCGCCGGCGGCCAGCGTCGCCATGGGTGCGTCGATGCCGCCAGCAAGGATCGGGGTGCCCGCCTCCAACACACACTTGCTTGCGGCGTCGTCTGTCAGGTGCCCGATGACGGAATCACAGGGGACCAGCCGGGAGGGCAGTTTGTCGATGGGGATACCCAGTTGCTCGCAGGCGTCGGCAGACCACTCCAGGTCGTCGATGTCGAACACTCCGCCGAGACACCCGGCCGACGAGTAATCGACGGCCAGTTCGCCCGTCATCCGGTACTGGACGTAGTTGTTCGGCGGGACGAAGTGTTCGATGTCCTCCCAGGTGCGGGGTTCGTTGTCCTTGAGCCAGAGTATCTTGGTGAACCCGAAATACGAGTCGACGTAGTTCCCGGTAATCTCGAAGAGTTCGTCGAGGTCGACGTTGTCCCTGACCCACTGGACCTGCTCGGTCGAGCGCCTGTCCATCCAGATCAGGCTCGGGGCGACCGGATCGCCGCGGTCGTCGATCGGGACGCCCGTCCCGCCGTAGAGACTGCTGATGCTGATCCCTCTAACGTCCCCGGGGTCGGCGTCGGCGTCCTCGACAGCATCCCGGATGGTGCTGTAGGTCGCCTCGACCCAGACGTCGGGCCACTGCTCGGCCCAGGAGGGTTCGGGCTGGTCGATCTCGTACTCCGCGCTTGCCGAACCGAGGATCGTCCCTTCGGGGGTGACGAGGACGGTCGTCGTTCCGTGTGTGCCGATGTCCGTCCCCAGCAGGTAGTCGGTCGTCATGAATTTCAGTCGTACCTGTGCCGTTTCGAGTACATAAATGGTGGTGGCGCGACGAATCTCATCAGACAAACGGGCGGGTCAATCGCTTAGAGAGATGTACTTCGTCTCGATGATGCGCGAATCGTCCCGGAGGCGGTCGAGCACCTCGTCGGGGACGGGGTCGTCGAGGGTGTAGACGGAGAGGGCCTCGCCGCCGATGGTCTCGCGGCCGTTGAACATCCCCGCGATGTTGATGTCGTGTTCGCCGAAGACGGTCCCGATGAAGCCGATGACGCCGGGGACGTCCTCGTTGCGGGCGGCGAGCATGTGGCCGTAGGGGACGGCGTCGACGCGGAACCCGTCGATGCGGACGATCCGCGAGTCCTCGCCGGCGAACTGGGTGCCACAGACGCTGACGCTCTCGCCGTTGGCCGTGACCCGCACCGTCACCAGCGACTGGAAGTCCTCGGCGCGGCGGGTCTTGGTCTCGGAGACGTCGATGCCCCGCTCGTCGGCGATCCGGGGGGCGTTGACCGCGTTGACCTGCCACTCCAGGGGCTCGAAGACGCCCTTCAGCGCCGAGGCGGTCACGAGTTCGACGTCCTCCTCGGCGATGTCGCCGGCGTACTCGACCTCGACGCGCTCGAAGCGGTCGTCGAACAGCTGGACGGCGATCTTGCCTGCAGTCTCCGCCAGACCGATGTAGGGCCGGATGATCCGGTAGGCGCCATCGTCGACGGAGGGCGCGTTCAGCGCGTTCCTGACCGGCTCGCCCGCGAAGGCCGCGATGACCTGGTCGGCGATGGAGGTGGCGACGTTCTCCTGTGCGGCCTCCGTCGAGGCGCCCAGGTGGGGCGTGACGACCACGTCCTCGACGTCGAGGAGGGGATTGTCCGGCGAGACGGGCTCGTCGGCGAAGACGTCGACCGCCGCACCGCGGAGGACGCCATCCTCGACAGCATCGGCCAGGGCGGCCTCGTCGACGACGCCCCCGCGGGCGCAGTTGACGACGTAGCCGTCCGCCAGTCGGGCGAGTTCCGCCTCGCCGATCATGTCGGCCGTCTCGTCTGTCAGGGGCGTGTGGATCGAGAGGAAGTCCGCCCGGTCCAGACACGTCCGCAGGTCGTCGACGAGTTCCGCGCCCAGCTGGTCGGCCCGCTCCTCGCTGATGTAGGGGTCGAATGCGACGACGTCCATGCCGAGGCCGCCGAGTCGCTTGGCGACCTCCTGGCCGACGCGGCCAAAGCCGACGACGCCGAGGGTCTTGTTGTTGATCTCGGTCCCGAGGAACGCTCCCTTGGCCCAGTCGCCGCCGCGCAGGCGGTCGTGGGCCTGGGGGATCGAGCGGGCGGCCGCGAATGTCATCCCGACGGTGTGTTCGGCCGCGGCCCGGACGTTGCCCGCGGGGGCGTTGGCGACGACGACCCCGTGGTCGGTGGCGGCGTCGATGTCGATGTTGTCGACGCCGATGCCGGCCCGGCCGACGAT
>CAZUWC010000083.1:0-7400 GCA_964623935.1 uncultured Halobacteriales archaeon | reverse complement strand
TTCCGGCACCGGTCCCATCGCGCCCGGATAGGTGCGTGTTCGGACTTAAAGTTGCGGTCGGGGCAGAATCGAGCGGCTGGCAGCGAGTCACCCGCCGAGGTACAGGCGGCCGACCTCCTCGTCTTCGAGCAGTTCCGTGCCGGTGCCGGAGAACTTGATTTCGCCGCTGGCGAGGACGAACCCGCGGTCGGCGACCGAGAGCCCCTTCTCGGCGTTCTGTTCGACCAGCAGGAGGGTGGTCCCGAGGTCGTTCAACTTGCGGATGCGCTCGAAGACGTCGTCGATGAACTTCGGTTCGAGCCCGATGGAGGGTTCGTCGAGCAGCATGAGTTCGGGGTCGACCATCAGCGCCCGTGCGAGTTCGAGCAGGCGGCGCTGGCCGCCCGACAGCGTCCCCGCTTTCTGGTCGCGGATGTCGCCGATGATGGGGAACTCCTCGTACAGTTCCTCGGCGCGCTCCCGGGCCCGGTCGTCGTCCTCGAAGACGTACCCGCCCATGAGCATGTTCTCGTGGACGCTCATGTCGGGGAAGACGCTGGCCGACTGGAGGACGTAACTCATCCCCGAGGCGAGGCTCTCCTGTGGACTCCGACCGGTCACGTCGTCGCCGTCGAAACTGACGGTACCCTCGAAGACGTCGGCGAACCCGTAGACGCTCTTCATCAGCGTGGACTTCCCGGAGCCGTTGGGGCCGATGAGACAGGCGATGGACTCCTCCTCGACCGCGAGGTCGATGTCGTGGATGACCGTCGTGTTGCCGTAGCCGGCCGTCACGCCCGACAGTTCCAGGAGTGCGTCGTTGCTGCGGTCGGTCTCTGACGTGGTGTGTGTCTCACTCATCTCACTCCCTCCCGAGGTACGCGTCGAGGACACGTTCGTCGGACTGTATCTCCTCTGGCGTGCCCTCGGCGATGCGCTCGCCGTGGGCCAGCGCGTAGATGCGGTCGGCGATCTCCATCACGAAGTCCATGTTGTGCTCGATGAGGAGGATCGTCACGTCCTCCTCGGTGTTGGTCTCGCGGATGTAGTCGAGTAACTGTTCGATCATCGAGGGGTTGATGCCGCCGGCGGGTTCGTCCATCAGCAGGATTTCCGGGTCGGCCATCAGCGCCATCGCGAACTCCAGGAGTTTCTGCTGGCCGAAACTCATCCGGCCGGCCCTGACGTCCGCCAGCCCGTCGAGGTCGACGTACGCGAGCAGTTCGTCCGCACGGTCGATCGTCGCCTCGTCGGGGCGGCGAAACTGCGCGAGGAAGCTGTTGTTCCGCTGGGCCGACGCGATCAGGTTCTCGCGGACCGACATCTCGCGGTAGACGCGGGTCTGCTGGAACATCCGTCCCAGGCCCGCCCCTGCGATCCGGTGTTCCGGCCAGTCGGTGATCTCCTGGTCCCGGAGGTAGATGTGTCCCTCGTCGGCCGGGAGCGTGCCGGTGATGCAGTTGAACAGCGTGGACTTGCCGGCGCCGTTGGGCCCGATGAGTCCGACGATTTCGCCGTGGTCGACGTGCATGTCCACGCTGTCGACGGCGACCAGGCCGCCGAACCGTTTGGTGACGCCCTCGGTCCTGATGACCGTCTCGGCGTCGGTCCCCTCGGGTGGGGCCTGCTGTGCGGTCACGTCAGTCGTCACCTCCCTCGGGTTCGACCTCGGCGTCGGACGCGGGGTCGCCGGCGGCGCCGCCGCCGTGTCTGTAGTACTCCATGGCGCTGGCGCGCTCGCGGAGCTGACCGACGACACCCTCGGGGAACTGGACGACGGTCACGATGACGACCAGGCCGAGGACGATGAGCTGGACGCCCGGGAAGAACGTGTCGATCTGCAGGACGAGCGCCCAGAGGCCGAACGCGCCCAGCACCGGGCCGGCGATGGTCCCGGTGCCGCCGAGGAAGGCCATCACGATGAACTCGACGTTCCAGGCCGTGTTGAACGCCTGCTGGGGGTCGACGAAGGTGTTGTACGGGGCCCACATCGCGCCGACCAGTCCCGTGAACAGCGCCGCGAGCATCCAGGCCGCCGTCTTGTAGTGGGTGGTGTTGATGCCCATCGCCGTGGCCTTGGCCTCGTCGTCGCGGATGGTGTTGAGGACGTAGCCAAAGCGGGACCCGAGCAGGTAGTAGACGACGGCGATCTCGGCGACGAGCGTCCCGAGCAGTGCGTAGTAGAACACCGACTGTGGCGGGACGTCGAGGAGGATGATCCCGTCGGGGCCGCCCGTGATCTCGAGGTTCCGGGCGACCTGAATCGCCACGAGCAGGACACCGAGCGTCGCGATGGCGAAGTACCCGCCCTGCAGCCGGAGGACGAGCAGCCCGATGACGGCGGCGAAGACCAGCGCCGCGAGTGCGGCAACGGCGAACGACAGCGGGAGACTGACCCCGTAGGTCTTGAAGAGGATCGCGCTGGTGTAGGCACCCACGCCGAAGAAGGCCATGTTCCCGAAGCTCGGGTAGCCGGTCTGGCCGCCCAGCAGGTCCCACGACAGCGCGAGCACGCCGAAGATGTACAGCTGGATGGCCACGGTCGTCCAGAACTGCCCGAGCAGGCCAGCCGCCTTGACGGCCACCGCCACGACGGCAAAGGCCGCAATCACCGTCCAGCCGTGCCGGGCCGAGAGGTCAAGCACCTGCCGCGCCCGGTCGAGCGCGACGTCCCAGATCACGGCGAGGGTGCCGATGACGACGAGCATCGCGGACGCGTCGGCCGCCGGCAGCGGACCGTACAACTGCAAGAGTGCGAGCGCCACGACGACCAGCCCGAACAGCGCCCACAGCCGCTCGCCCTCGAGGACGGTCGCCCAGACGAGACACAGGACACCGGCGGGGGCCAGGATCGCCGCCCAGACGGTGAGTGACGCGGCGTCCAGCCAGCCGAGCACGACGACGCCGACGGCCGCCACGACGGCGCCGACGCCGGCCGCGAGCAGCGCGACTTCCCGGAGCGAGTCGGGCGTCGCGAACGCCAGGGACGACCCGGAGCGGGTTCCGCCCTCGCCGCCCTCGATGGACTGGCCGAACAGGCCGCTGGGTTTCACGACCAGCAGGACGATGAGCAGGGAGAAACTCACCGCGAGCGTCCAGGTCGACCCGACGAAGCCGGTGACTAGTTGTTCGACCGCGCCCAGCGCCAGCCCGCCCACGAGCGCGCCGGGGATGGACCCGATGCCGCCGAAGACGACGATGACGAAGCTCTTCAGCGTGTAGATGAGCCCCATCTGGGGGCGGAGGCTGAGTATCATCCCGATGAACCCGCCGGCGCCGCCCGCGATAGCCGCCGAGAGGCCGAACGTGACCGCGCGGGTATGCTCGACGTCGATCCCGACGAGTTCGGCCGCCTGCGGATTCTGTGCGACCGCCCGGATCGCACGTCCACGGCGGGTCCGGCGGAGGTAGACCCACAGCAGGGCAGTCAGCACCAGCGCGCCGACGAAGGCGACGAACTTCAGTTTCGGGACGACGAACCCGGCGACGGACATCGAGGGGTCGGCCAGCGCGACACCGGTGCTGCGCGGGTCGGCCGACCACGCGATGATGGCCAGTTGCTGGATGGCGATGCTGATGCCGAACGTGATGAGCAGGGTGAGGAAGACGCTCGCGTCGGAGACTTGCTGGACGAGGAGCCGCTGGAGGAGGTACCCGACGGCGTACATCACCGCGATGGCGACCGGGATCGATCCCAGCGCGACGAGCAGCGACGCCTCGCCGCCGGCGGCGACCTGCACGAGCCAGTAGCTGGCGTAGCCGCCGAGCATCACCATCTCGCCGTGGGCGAGGTTGATGATGTCGACGACGCCCCAGATGAGGGCGAACCCCACGGCGATCGTCGCGAACAGCGAGCCGACCAGCAGCCCGTTGACGGTAAACTGGACGAATTCCTGGACGACCATCCGTCCAGATTAGCGGTCCGACCAGCTCGGCGTCGGGTAGATGGGTTCGGACTGGCGCGCGGCCTCGGGGAAGACGATCTGTTTGCCCGGGTCGGGCTGCCACTGGTAGACGATCATGTTCTTGTTGATGACACCGTTGTCCGCGAAGGTCACCGTCCCGTAGGCCGTCGAGAACTCGAGTTCCCGGATCGCGTCCCGGACGTTCCGGGGCGAGAGTTCGCCCACCTCCTCGAAGGCGCGCTGGAACGTCTGGACGACCCCCACGCCGGCCGCGTTGTGGTAGTCCGGCGTGTAGTCGAACTCGTCTTCGTGTGCCTGGACGTACTCGGAGGTCGACCCGAACACGGGGTCCTGGAAGTCGGCGTTGACCGCCCACGAACTCGGCCCGTACCAGTAGTTGCCGTTGTCACTGGTCTGTTCTTTGAAGCTGTCGGTCAGGCTCCCGACGGTGGCCATCGCCGCGTCGACGTTGACCTCCTGGCTCTCCATCTGGTCGGCCGCGATGACCGCGTGTTTCTGGTGGGCCGTCAACAACAGCACGTCGGCGTCGTTGTCGCGGACCCGGCCGAGGTTCGTCGAGAGATCCGACGTCTCGGTCGGGAACTCACGGTCGACGACGAGTTCGAGCCCGTCCATGCTCTCTATCTTGTTGCGGGCGCCCTCGGCGCTTGACGTGCTGAACGTGTCGTCCTCCGAGAGCAGCGCCACCCGCGAGGGTTCGGGCTCCAGGTCCGACACCATGTCGATGAACGAGATCGGGTACTTGTCGGCCGTCGGGAGCAGGCCGAAGATCCAATCGTTGCCCTGGCTGAAGATCTCGGGGCTCGCGCCGCCACCCTCGACCATGGGCATCTGGTTGTTCGCCGCGACCGCGCTGGCCGGCAGCGTCACCGTACTCGAGTAGGGGCCGAGGAGGTACTGGACCCCCTCCTTGTCGATGAGTTCCTGGTAGATGGCCCGCGACTTCGAGGCGTCGGTCTCGTCGTCCCGCAACACCATCTCCAGTTCGTAGGTGTTGCCGTCGCCGGCCTCGACGCCCCCGGCCTCGTTGATCCGCTGGATCGTCTGCTCGTAGGAGTCTTTGTACAGCTGCCCGAGGTCCGCGTTGTCACCGGAGAGACTCATCGAGCCGCCGAGGGTGATCACGTCCATCCCGTCGTCGGTCGAACCACCGTCGCTCCCGTCGCCGCCGTCGCTGCCACCACCGTCGCTTCCGTCGCTTCCGTCGCTCCCGTCACCGCCATCGCCACCGTCGCTGCCATCGCCACCGTCGCCGCCACCATCACTGCCGTCACCCGAACAACCGGCAAGGCCAGTGAGACCCACCACACCGGCACTGCCAGCGAGCTTTACGAACGTCCGCCTGTTGTGTTCCCGTGTCATACGTTTTCACTGTGTATCAGCGATACACAGCATGAGACTGTGTCTCTATCCCAAATAAATGTATCGATGATACACTGGAAAATCGGGCGTTTCCGGCGCTCTTAGCGGCGTCGTGCGTTCGACGCACGTGGTAAATACCTACGAGGGAATACCCTCCATGACTACCAGAGGACCTGCGGCCAGACGGTGTAGAACAGGAACGTGATCAGCAGCGTGAGCAGAACGGTCATCAGGATGTTCAACAGGATGCCGGCCCGGAGCATGTGCTCTTGTTTCATGTGTCCGCTCCCGAAGACGATGGCGTTGGGCGGGGTTGAGACGGGAAGTGCGAAGGCGTACGAGGCAGCCAGCGTTCCCGCGACGGCGAGGAAGACAGCGGCGGCGAGGTTATCGAGGCCGAGCGTGCTCGCGAGGACGCCCCCGAGTCCGATGAGCAAGGGTGCGACGATGCTGGTCGTCGCGGTGTTCGAGGTCATCTCGGTCAGGAAGATGACGAAGAGGACCACGGCACCGACGACGACGAGGATGGGAGCACCGACGACCGACTGGAAGACAGTCTCGGCGAGCCACTGCGTCGCGTCAGTCTGTGCCAGGCCGTTGGCGAGCGACAATCCGCCACCGAACAGAAGGATGGTCCCCCAGTCGATATCCTCCAAGTCGTCCCAGTCGACCGTGTTCGCGAGGACCAGCGCCGGGATGGCGTACAGGCCGACGAGCGGGAAGTACAGCAGGCCACGGTGTCCGTCCGTGCCGAACACCGTCGGGCCGTCACCGCCGAACAGGGTCGTGTGCAACCGCCCGGGAAGCAGGCCCTCGAAGAGCCCACCAAGTCCGCCGAACACCCAGAGGAGAGCGGTGACAGTGAAGATGAGCGCGACGCGCCGTCCCCGCGGGCCGAGGGCGCCCTCCTCTTCGAGGTAGCGTTCGGCCTCCGACCGGGCCGCAGTGACGTCCGTGACCTCCGGCGGGTACATGACGAACGTGAGAGTCCACCAGACCACCGGGAGGGTCACGACGACTATCGGGAGCCCGATCACCAGCCAGTCCGCGAACGTAATCTGGTAGTCGAGGAACTGGTCGAGATACCCGACGAGGACGGCATTGGGCGGCGTTCCGATGAGCGTTCCCACGCCACCCACCGACGCCGCGTAGGCCGTCCCCAGCAGGGTCGAGATCTGCATGTTCGAGAACGGTTCCTCGCTGGTCGCGACCGCCTCGCGGCCAAGCACCTGCGCGAGCACGCCCAGCGCGATGGGCGTCATCATCGCCGTGGTCGCTGTGTTCGAGACCCACATCGAGAGGAAGGCCGTCGCCAGCATGATCGCGAGAATGAGCAGCCGTGGCGACCAGCCCAGCCGGCTCATCAGCCACAGGGCGATCCGGCGGTCGATATTGTACTTCTGGAGCGCGTTCGCCAGCATGAAGCCCGCGAGAAAGAGGAAAATCAGGGGGTCGGCGAAGCCATGGAGGGCCGGCGCGAGGGCGTCGTAGACGCCGAAGCCGGTCAGAAACACGGGGATCAACAGCGCCGTGACCGCCAGCGGCAACGCTCGCGTCACCCAGAGGGCGCCTGCGAAGAACATCGTGGCGATCGCGTACTGCCCCCCAAGCGAGAGCCCGGGCGGTCGCGGCGAGAGGGCAATCGCGAGGGTGCCCGCGAGCGCGGCCACGAACACTACGAGTCGCCTCCGCTGTGTCAGGTCGAACGTCGCTCCGCTCTCTGTCATAGCGTATCCCCGTTCATGTGTCAGAAGTGTTTGACTATCGCACGCACCTGTTCGTCGGTCAGTTCCGCGGTGTAGAGGTCGTAGAGTTGCTCCAGCCGCTCTTTCGAGAGACTCCGGGTGTTGTTTTCCAGCATCGAGACGTGTGCCTGCATCAGCGTGTCGAGTTCCTTCTCGACGGCACGCTGGTCGTAGTCCGCTGCGGTCCGGAGAAGACACCACGCACTCGGGGAGATGGACTCCACCTTGACGTCGGCGACGCTCTCGTCCGTCTTTCCGGTCTCCGCCATACGACTGTCAGCCTATCGAACGACTGATCCCATAACTGTTTTGTCTGTTCCGTTCAGTTCGCCCCGAGCGCCTCCACCGCCCGCCGGGCCAGTCGCTCGAAGTCCGCCTCCTCCGGAAC